>JBEAPM010000373.1:0-15443 GCA_041164445.1 Cyanobacteriota bacterium | reverse complement strand
CCCTTCCGAGACAACCTCTTCTACCATTTCCGAAAGTCGATCTAATTTATGAGAGCGCTCTGGGGTAAATTCACTGCCATCCTGGAGAAATTGGCGAGGATGATTACAAATTTGTTTCAGTTTCATCAGGGTCGATAAAATCAATCCTCGGCGCTTCATCCCCTCCACTAAAAGAATTTGTTTTTCTACATCCTGCACAACCGCTTCATACAAAGAGGCTTGTTCTTTGGTCAGGTTACAGAAACATTTTTGCTCTACCTTGTCGGGTAAATCTTTAATAATGGACTGATCCGTTTTGACCCGTCGCAAAATAAAGGGCTCCACTAACTTCTTCAGGGTAGCTATTTTGAGACGATCGTTATTTTTTTGAATAGGGGTTTCAAAATTAGACTTAAACTGGGCTTGTTTTCCTAAATAACCTGGATTTAAAAAGTTAAAAATTGACCAGAGATCCATTAAGCGATTTTCTACCGGTGTTCCCGTCAAGGCCAAGCGATGTTCCGCCTCTAGTTTGAGAATGGCTTTGGTTTGAGCTGCTTTGGGATTTTTAATATTTTGCGCTTCATCTAGTACCACCCGATGCCAATCCACCAACTCAAACAATTCCATATCCTTACGGGCCAAGGTATAGGAAGTAATCATGACATCACAGTTTTGAACAGCATTGCGGAAGTCCTTGGCCAGGCGAATGCGATCGGGCCCGTGATGAATGACTGCGGTTAAGCTGGGGGCAAAGCGTTCAATTTCCTTGAGCCAGTTGCCAATGACCGAGGTGGGCACAATCAACAAGGTGGGCAACAGATGGGGCATGATCTCCCGTTCGTGGAGCAGCAGCGCAATGACCTGCATGGTTTTCCCCAAACCCATATCATCCGCTAAGCAGCCATTTAAGCCGAGGGTATCGAGGTAGCTGAGCCAGGATAGACCCCGCCGTTGATATTCCCGCAGCGTAGCCTTGAGATCCTTGGGATCGGGCTGGGGTTCCATCTCACTGGGACTCCCCAAACGCCGCATCATTTCCCGCAGGGCGCTATTGCGATCGAAGTCTACTTCAATGCCGGAATCCGTATTGGCGCTCATCTGCAGCAATTCCAGCAAACTCAACTGCTGGTTTTTGTCCTTGCGTTGCTGCCAGAATTTCATCAGTTCCTCCATGCGGGACTGATCTAACTGCATCCATTGGCCCCGGAACTGTACGAGGGGGGTTTTGGCCTGAACCAACTCAACCCATTCCGCTTCCGTAACCGGTTCTTCCCCGATCGTTAATTCATACTGGTAATCCACCAGCGCCTCAAAGTTGACATAACTTTTGCCCGCCCCTGGGCTGCTAGACCCTTTATTAGACGCTCGCAATTTAATCTTGGCTCGGCGCTGTCCTTCGGGGGTCCACCAAGCGGGTACAATGACCCGATACCCGGCATCCTGCAGGATCCAAGCGGTTTCGGAGAGAAAGTCGAAGGCTTCATCCATGGTCAGGGTAATGGCGAGGGGTAAGTCCGTCTCCAGGGCAGACCATAACTTGGGATAGATTTGGGCCGCAAAACAAAGCTCTGTGATGGCTTTCCCTTCCACATTTTCACCAAACTGTGACTCCAAAATGGTTTTGCGATCCGGCGAGGCATACCAGTAGTCAAACAGGGCTAAACGAAGGGACGGATCGGCTTTGGGGGCAACTTGAAATTCTAGGAGCCAGGGATCATCCGCACGGCTCGGTTCTTCTAGGTAAAAGTATAAGTAGAATTGCCGATCGCTTTGGCTACGGCTGAGACGATCGTACCACTGCTGCCATTGTTGATAGCGACGCAAACGGTGTTCCGAGCGATCGGGACTATGCAGACGAGTGATGGTCAGACAATCTTCCAGCAGGGTGTCCGCAATTTTGCGCTTAAAGGTATCGGGAAACGAGGTGGAAATGACCAAGCTGGTCAGTAAACATTCACTGAGATGTTGCAGCAGGGCTTTGGGCTCCCATTGGGAGATCTGGGTTAAGTCCGTAGGCAACTGCTCCTGTCCCACCGCACAGAGGGGCGGCATGGCTTGGGCATAGGTGCCGAGTAAATCCCCATAGGAGGGGGACACAATATCCCAACCGGCATAGATTTCCGATCGGGGTGCCCCCATGACTTTGCTGAGACTCGTCTTGGTGCTGCGGGAACTCCGTTTGGGTTTGTCTCGATTGGGGTCAATACTGTGGTATTTCAAAACGGGAACATAGGCATCTTCCCAAATTAAATTGCGTAGGGCTTGGGTATAGCGATACCAAAAAAGTAAATCGGAGCCTAATTGCCAATTGCCCACCTTACAGAGGGCTAAAAAATGTAAATCGTTGAGTAATTTAATTAAATTGAGCGAATTCGATCGCGCAGAAGCTACGCTTTTCCCTAAATAAAGCGCCGGAAAAGCATCCACTTGCCAGCATTTCCAAGCAAAGGTATCGGGGGATTCTTCTTCTAAATAATGGCTGAGTTCTGGAGAGGGTAAGGGACGATCGTCACCACTGGGAAGCCAGAGAAAGAGATCCTGTAAAGTTTCCTTTTGCGATCGGCTTGTTCCATTGGTTTTTAGACCTAACTCTGCGGTAAAAAACGTTTCTAAGCTGGTTTTGCTGGGTTGATAGGGATGGGGCTGTGCTGCCCGATGGGTAGAGGGGAGGGATTTAAGGGCCGTTTTGCGCGGGGTTACACTGGTTTCAACCCAAAAATAAAAACATCCCGATTGAATAAAATCAGTGCCACTTTCTGGAACCCAAGTCCCATGCAGGACATTCACGCCGGATTGTGCAGACTTAGTTACGCTCATACGTTCTCCTGAAGTCCTACAACAAGGGAATTTTCTAGATAGGTATACCGCTTTAGGGTACACAGCGTAAACCTATACAACGGTTGAATCCTGTGGTGAATATGATGCTGAATCTTACTATTCCTGGGGGTCACTTCTGTTGTTCTCCAATCACTAATGGTATCCGCCCTTACAAAATTTGGGCTACCAACTTAAGGCGTAAGAGTGCGGCGCTCCGCGCCGCACTCTTCCGTTAAATTTTTTCGCTTTCAGTGGAAAGCCAAAATTTGTTACGGGTGTCTTGTCCCTAGTGTTACGAATGATGACTTGGCTTATGGTCACTTCAGTGGGCACCACAATTCCTATTCTTGCCTGGGTACTATGGCAAAATGTCACATTTTTTGCATTTTTTGAGATCCCCAGTGAAGTTGTCGTTTTTGTAGATCCCTAAGAGGTAGAACCTAAGCACAGATTACGGGATCCTATTATTCAAGCAGATTCCTGTCCAGATAACAAATCTTCACTCGGAAGGCTACCCCATTCAGACAGAAGAGTGGGGAGCGCTGCACGCTTTCAGTGGAAAGGCGATCGAAAACGGTTCAGGGAAGACCGGGGCTTCGCACTGGATGCGTCCGAGTGTGGTAGGTGCCCTATTTTGTCAAGGATTCCTCGCTCAGAGGTGCTTACACTGAAAAAGTGAGATATTCTGATCAGTCATTGCCTAGGTGACCCTTGGCGCTTAGGCTCCCTTCAACATGGCGTTAGAAATACTACCTATGACCTACGACAAAATTACACCGCCCACGGAAGGCGCAAAGATCACCTTTGATCAGGGCCAACCAATTGTTCCCGATAATCCCATCATTCCCTTTATTCGGGGGGATGGCACTGGGGTAGATTTGTGGCCTGCCACCCAGCGGGTTCTGGATGCAGCGGTTGAACGCGCCTATGGGGGTCAGCGTAAAATCACTTGGTTTAAAGTCTATGCAGGGGATGAAGCCTGCGATCACTATGGCACCTACCAATACCTGCCGGAGGATACCCTGACGGGGATTCGAGAATTTGGGGTTGCCATTAAGGGCCCCTTAACCACCCCCATTGGTGGCGGAATTCGCTCTCTCAACGTGGCTTTACGGCAAATTTTTGATCTGTATGCCTGTGTGCGCCCCTGCCGGTATTACACGGGAACGCCGTCCCCTCACCGTAGTCCTGAGAAGTTGGATGTGATTGTCTACCGGGAAAATACGGAAGATATTTATCTGGGGATTGAGTGGAAAGCGGGCAGTCCAACGGCAACGAAAGTGATTGAACTTCTCAATACCGATCTCATTCCCAATACACCGGAACATAAAGGTAAGCAAATTCGCCTCGATTCTGGGATTGGTATTAAGCCCATTAGTAAAACCGGTACTCAGCGCTTGGTGCGCCGGGCCATTCAACACGCTCTGCGTCTTCCTAAAGCTAAACAAATGGTGACCCTCGTCCATAAAGGGAACATCATGAAATATACAGAAGGGGCTTTCCGGGACTGGGGCTATGAACTGGCCACAACGGAATTTCGCAGTGACTGTATTACTGAGCGCGAGTCCTGGATTTTAGGTAATAAGGAAGCCAAGGCGGACTTGTCTGTTGAAGAGAATGCCCGTCAAATTGATCCCGGTTATGACAATTTAACCCCGGATAAAAAGGAGGCTATTTGTCAGGAAGTTCAAGGGGTTTTAGATGCCATTTGGGAAACCCATGGACAAGGGAAGTGGAAAGAAAAGGTAATGGTCAACGATCGCATTGCCGATAGTATTTTCCAACAAATTCAAACCCGCCCTGGAGAGTATTCCATTTTGGCGACGATGAACTTAAATGGTGACTATGTGTCCGATGCGGCGGCAGCGATCGTCGGTGGATTAGGGATGGCTCCCGGTGCCAACATTGGGGATACCTGCGCCATTTTTGAAGCAACCCACGGCACCGCCCCCAAACACGCGGGACTCGATCGGGTTAACCCGGGTTCCTTAATTCTCTCCGGCGTGATGATGCTGGAATACCTAGGTTGGCAGGAAGCTGCTGATTTGGTTAGCCAAGGGTTAGCCCAAGCGATCGTGAATCGAGAAGTAACCTATGACCTCGCTCGCTTAATGGAGCCATCCGTTGAGGTTCCCTTGAAGTGTTCGGAGTTTGCCGAAGCGATCGTGAAGCGCTTTTCTTAACCAAAATCTAACCGAAATCCTTAACGAATTAGGGAAAAGCAACTGAAAGCGGGAGAATGGGGTCCTGCGCCCGGTTCTCCCCTTAAACGGGTCGGCTGGCAGCAGAAGGTCAAGGCAGCTTAAGGCATTGTGCCGGTTTCCCAAGATCCGATAGCGTGGGCACGGGGTAGGGATTTCCGCGACTGAAACCGCCTCAAACCGTGTCCGAAAAATGAAGCAAAGGGAAGATTAACCTCTAAACTATCTGTACCGCTCCGGTGGATTTGTCTCTTCTGGATCCCTCAGGTATTCCCAGCCGCCCATGAAACTTCTCCTATTTTTGCTTCAATCCTCCTGGCAGATGGTTGCCATTGCCTTGTTTGCTGGGGCCGTGAGTGGGATCAGCAGCGCCGGACTCATTGCGGTGGTGAGCCGAGCGATTAGTCAGGGCACAACGGACGCAATTCCTGCGATCGGGGCGGCCTTTTTAGCCTTAGTCTCCATTTCCTTAGTGACCAGCATTCTTTCCCAGGTCATGCTGATTCGCTTATCGCAGCAGGCAGTCTTCCGGCTACGAATGCGCCTGAGTCAGCAAATTTTAGGATCTCACCTGGTTCATTTAGAACAACTGGGTAGCCCTCGCCTCTTGGCTACCCTGACGGATGATGTGCAATCGGTGTCGGAAGCGGTGCGGTTGTTGCCGTTCCTCTGTATTGATGTTGCGATGGTGGTGGGCGGTCTCAGTTATATTGTCTGGCTCTCCTGGCAAGTTTTTTTGATGGTTTGTGGCGTTACGATCGTTGCCTTAGGCAGTTGCCAATTTTTACTGAATCAAGGACGAAAACGACTCGCTCGGGCCCGGGAAGAACAGGATGAACTATTTCGCCACTTTCGTACCGTTACCGAAGGCACCAAAGAACTCAAGTTACATTACAAACGTCGCCAAGCCTTTTTACGGGAAGATTTGCAATCCTCCGCAGCCCGCTTCCGGCATCACAATACAACGGGCTTAACCCTCTTTGCCATCACCTCCACCTGGGGAAAATTAATTTTCTTTTTTGCCGTAGGGTTTGTTATTTTTGCCTTACCCAACTTCATGATTTTGGATTTGCAAACTCTCTCCGGCTATATCCTCATGTTTACCTATTTGATGGTGCCCATGGAGCGATTAGTGAATAGTTTACCGACCCTGGGTAAAGCCGGGGTTGCGCTGGAAAAAATTGAATCCTTGGGACTCTCGTTATCCCGCTATTCCGAATTTGATTCCATACCTCCGGTGCTACGCCAACAGTGGAAAAGCTTAAAGTTCAAAGGCATTACCCATCATTACCAGACAGAGCGGGAAGATTCTAGTTTTGCGGTGGGGCCCTTAGATTTAGTGTTAGAGCCTGGTCAGTTGATTTTTATTGTGGGGGGAAATGGCAGTGGTAAATCAACCCTAGCAAAATTAATGACGGGGTTATATAGTCCTGAGCAGGGAGCTATTTATTTAGATGATATTGCGATCGAATCTGAAAATCGAGAATGGTATCGGCAACATTTTGCCGTAGTGTTTGCCGACTTTTACTTATTCGATCGTTTATTGGGCTTAGATCAGGAAAATCTTGATCAACTGGCCGGAAACTATCTCCATAAATTGCGCTTAGATCATAAAGTTAAAATTGAGCAAGGCAAACTTTCCACCACCGCATTGTCCCAAGGTCAACGTAAGCGCCTGAGTTTATTAACAGCCTACTTAGAAGATCGTCCCATTTACCTTTTTGATGAGTGGGCTTCAGACCAAGATCCAGTCTTTAAAGATTTGTTTTATACAGAATTATTACCCTCCCTTCGGGATCAGGGGAAAACCGTTTTAGTGATTAGCCATGATGATCATTACTTCCACCTAGCCGATCGCTTAATTAAATTAGACTTTGGCCAAATCGAATACGATCGTTCCCCCCAACACCAGGCAGGAGAATGACCGTCCGCCACAATTCATCGAAACGCCCCCTATCAACCCTACCGATTATGATCTCCCCTTTTTGTGACTTCAAAACCCCCTGGTTTCGTTTAATTGGAGAACACTTAGAAGGCGATCGTGGTGAACGTTTGGACTACTGGCGCGTGGAGCGATCGGATTCTGTGATCATTTTGCCTTTGCACCGCCAAACCTGGCTACAACCCCCTCCCGTCCTGCGTCCTGGAGCCGGTTGTAACACTTGGGACTTTCCGGGCGGACGGGCCCTGGCCGATCGTTCCCGCGAAGAATCGGCCCTCGCCATTTTGCAACGAGAACTACACATTCCCCCCGATCGAGTACAAACCTGTGCCCCGATCAACCCCGATGGATGGTGGGTCAATAGTTCCTTTTCCAATCAAAAGCTCTATGGCTTTGTTGCAGAAATTGATGCGACCTATGGGATCCCGGAAGCAGCGATCGGTGCTGCTTATCCCCTCGCTGAAAGTCAGCTACTGCTACAAAAACTAGACTGTTTACAGTGTCGATCGCTCTTGCAACAGTGGCTCTTAAACGGGTCGTGAGGCCTTTTGCCCTCAAAAAGTGCAGTCGCAGTCTAAAGACCTATGCGCTGAGAAAACTCCCCTGAGGGAATTCCCGCATCCTGAGTTAGAGCGGGTAACTGCAAGCTAAAAATAGCGCCGTGGGGCATTTGATTTTCTGCCCAGATTGTGCCGCCGTGGGCCTCCACCAGTTGGCGGGCTAAGTACAGTCCAAGCCCTGACCCTTGGGTCTGTCGATCGCTACTGCCCTGGTAGAAACGATCGAACAGATGGATTAAATCTCCGGGGGCAATCCCTAACCCTTGATCTGAGACCTTCAGTTCATGGTAAGTAGTGCCCTGAATGAGATGCAGGTTAACCGTAGTGCCACGGGGCGCATGATTAATGCCATTGATCAGCAGATTACTGAAAACCCGTTGTAGGTGCCAGGGATCCCCCTTGACCCACAGTGCAGTTTCGGCTGATGGGGTTACCGTTACTTCGAGGTGAATGTTTCGACTGTGGGCTAAAGCTTGTAACGTTGCGATCGTTTCCGTTGTGAGGGGCACTAAGTTAACCACTTGCTGATCCAAGTGAATGCCAATCAATTCGTAACGATAAATATCCTGAATGGTATTCACCAGTTTGAGGGTGCTTTGATGACTGCGGATCATAATATCGATCGCCCCTTGCTGTGAAGCACTGACGGAGCCAAACTGACCTCGATTAAAGGCTTGTAGCGTTTCGATCGCCCCCAAAAGGGGAGGCTTTAAATCGTGGGCGAGGGTCGAACTAAAATCCTGCCGTAATTCCGCTAACTGAGCCTGGGATTCCAATTGCAAGCGTTGCTCCGCGATCGCTTGACCATAGGTGCGATTACGATCCACCAGTCTGCCCGTAATGGCGAGGGCCGTCATCACCGTCAGCCGATTACTGAGGGTACTCAGGGTGAGTACCTCTAGGTGCAGTCCCGACCCCAGCAGTAACCCCAGCGCCGTCAGTCCCATACTCAGCCCAGTGACAGTAGCAATAGCCCTGCGGGGTAGATTACTGTGTGCGGTTAGCAAAATGGCCACACTGTAGAGGTAGCCAAAAATGTACTCTGGGGGCGTAATGTAATCCAGCACCGTAACCAGCATCAGTACCAGAATCAGAACAGTTAACCGTTCAGGTAAGGACTTCAAGGGATTACCTCGGAGCATGATTCAGTAGCGGTGGTAGCGGTGGTAGCGGTGGCAGATGGCAAGGAAATCACCGGAGCATTTGCCAGTAGGCGCTTGACCAAACGAGTCATCGGTTCCGACTCAATTTGCTCCATGAACGCAGAATAGGTGAGAAAAGCGAGGAGGTAGCGGGGATCTTGAATCCAGGGGGGAAGGTAGCGGGGCAGTTGGCATAACCCCATAGCGGTGAGTTCACACAGAGCTGGAATGTCGATCAAATCTAGCTTGCCGCAGAACAGCAGCACCAGACAATCTGACCGACCTGCCGCAAACATCGCCCGAATGGCACCGCTCACCTGCAACAGACCATAGAGATAGACCACATCCTTAGTGAAGGGAGCTCCGCCCGTGATCACGCCTCCCCGAAACACTCGCCGGGCACTTTCAAAGGATTGATCCGGGTTGTCCGTCCGCTCTAAAAAGTAGTGGTAAACGTCCAAAAAATTCGACCCATCGATCGCCATCTGGATGGCAAACACCCTATCTGCCAGGCGTTGCAAACGATTCAGTTCGATCGTGCCCGCAATGATCTCCGAAAACACCGCCAATCCTTCCTGGGTACAGGTGGTACCGGGGTGGCCAACGGAAAGGATGGGCAGTTTTGCTTGGGCACTGCCATTAATGGCGGTGGCAACGTGAATATAGGCTTCATGGTTGAGTAACTGGGCCGTATCTCGATCGGTAAACTGGGCATCCCGTCGAATTTTGATGGACTTAGAAGAGGCGAGGGCATTGGCGGATAATTCGTCAACGATCGGCACTTGGGGGGCATCTTCACCAAAATGTTGCTTTACCGCCACTTCAAGCTGTTGGGCCACTTCCTCCGCACTGTAGTAAGTCAGGGGTGCTAAGTTCAATTGAATTTGGTTTAACTGCTCAATCTTATGCTGAATGGTTTGGGCGAGTTCCAGCGGGGTTTCCGTATCAAAACGCACGGGGGAGGTGGGGTCTCCATAGGCATTGCGGGAGTATTCAAAAAAGACGGGAGTCCCGGCCCCTGCCAACATCCGAGCTGCCATTTCGATCGCATTGGCATTCCGGGCTAACCAGAGATCAATGATGTTATCTTCAAAAATTTCCCGCTTCGCTGCTCGAATTTGCTCAATCACGGGCTGAGCATCAAAGTCGGGATAACTGACCTCCGGCAATTGGCTGGCGTTCTGGGCAAAAAAATCTGCTTTGACCTGAGCGGGCCAGGCGATCGTCTCCAGAATTTTGAGGGGACGGGCTGCCTGATGCAGTTGCTGGGCCACCCGGCATATCCGTTCTTTTTCTTCTGCATCCAGTTGCATCATTGCCAGCTTTCCTCTCAATTCTCATGCTGACTATAGTCAAGGAACAGGGGCAACTGTCAAGGAATTTCTGCACAACTTAATCACCCTACATAGACCACCTATATTCCACCTATAGAGCGCCCTGCCAGAGTCTATATATCCAAGTATATTTCTGTTCTAAACAGCTTTTTAAGCCTGTGCATTCTGCTCAAAGTTTTCAATAATTTCAGTGAGGACATCGATTTTTGTCCCGTCGCAGGAAGGATTCATGCCACTCATGCCACTCATGCCACCGTGGGAAACACCTTGGGACATACATTGGAATGCCGTACTGGCCAGTGTCACCTTTATCGGGGTGATTGGCTTGATTATGTCGGAAAAATTACACCTGACGATCGCTGCTTTTTTGGGCAGTCTCTTTCTGGTGTTTACCCATGTCATTACCCTTACAGAAGCCATTGACTACATCAGCGGTAGTTATGCAACCCTAGCGCTGTTTTTTGGGGTCATGGTGATGGTGCGGGCCTTTGAACCCACCAAAATCTTTGAGTATTTAGCCACTCAAATTGTGGTTTTAGCCAAAGGGGAGGGGAAACGGCTACTCTTGGCCATTGTGGGCATTACGGCTCCCATCTGTGCGGTGTTGCCCAATGCCACCACGGTGATTCTGCTGGCTCCCTTACTCCCTCCCATGGCAGAGGAACTCGGAGTTGACTTTGTACCCCTGCTCATTCTGATGGTATTCGTGGCGAATAGTTCAGGCTTACTGACTCTGGTGGGGGATCCGGCCACTTTTATTGTGGGGGATGCGGTCAATCTCAGCTTTGGCCAGTACCTCCAGCAGTTAAGTTTTGGCGGAGTCATAGCGATCGGCGTAATTTTGGTCATGTTACCCACTCTATTTCGACCGATATGGCAAGCTAAACTCAGTCATCCCGAAACCCTACCCCAGCCGAAAATTCACCATCCGCGTACTTTGGCAGTGGGGCTTTTGATCATGGTACTGGTGTTAGTTATTTTTACCATTGGCGATTATTTGCCCACCCCGATCTCCCCCGCTGCTGCGGCACTCCTCGGGGCAGGGTTAGCCCTGTTTCTCGCCCACGAGAGTAAGCTGGATACGGTGAATAATATCCTGCGGGATGTGGATTGGAGTACGTTACTCTTTTTTATGAGTACTTTTGTCCTCATTGGCACTTTAGGTAAAACGGGGGTCATTGGTTCCCTGTCTGGTGTATTAGCCTGGATTTTAGGGCGTAATATTGCCCTCGGATCGATCGCTGTGCTGTTTGTAGTGGGACTGATTTCCAGCGTTGTACCGAATATCCCACTGGTGGTGGCTATGGTGCCGTTACTGCAACAGTATCTGGTCAATGTTGGCCTGGTGTCCGATGCCATCTTACAACCAGGTTTTAGTGGTCAACTGCCTCCGGAGGTCTTGCCGTTGTTTTACGCCATGATGTACGGCGCAACCCTTGGGGGGAATGGTTCCTTAGTAGGCGCTTCCTCAAACATTGTGGCAGCAGGGATTGCAGAGATCCATGGTCGCACCATTTCTTTCCATCGCTTTTTGCGCTACGGGATTCCCGTCATGGGTTTCCAATTGTTGTCCCTGTGTCTGTATTTGGTGCTGCGCTTTTTACTCTAAGACCCTGACTTTTCAAGGTTTGCTCTATCCCTCATCTGACGCTCATCTCACGACTATCTCACTCCTTTCAGTTTTACGGATTCTCCAATGTCAATCTTAGTCTTCCATAATTCAACCCTGCCCCTTTCTGCGGGTGACTTAACCGCGATCGACTGGCACACCCTGTCTACTTCTGACGCACTCGAACAACTCCAGAGCGATGGATCGCAAGGGTTAGATCCCGATCAAGCTGATCAACGCTTGAAAGACCATGGCTTAAATGAACTGCAGGCTGCCCCTGGCCGAGCGACCTGGCAAATTTTACTGGATCAGTTCACTAATATCATGCTGATCATGTTAATTGCGGTGGCTGTGGTGTCGGGAATTTTGGATTTCAGCCAGGCCCAGTTTCCTAAGGATGCCATTGCCATCTTTGCGATCGTGATTCTCAACGGCATTCTGGGGTATGTGCAGGAAAGTCGCGCAGAGCAAGCGCTGGCGGCCCTCAAACAAATGGCTCCTGTTAAGGTTCGAGTGGTACGAGGGGGGCGAGAACTGGAACTAGAGGCAGAGCAACTCGTGCCGGGGGATATTGTCTTTCTGGAAGCGGGGGTACAAATTGCAGCGGATGGCCGTCTCCTCTCCGCCAGTAATTTACAAGTTCGGGAGTCTGCCCTGACGGGGGAATCTCTGGCGGTCACTAAAGAGGCGGATCTGGTCTTAGAAAAAACTGCGGATTTAGGCGATCGTCGCAACCTCGTATTTCGAGGAACGGAAGTACTACAGGGACGGGGCATAGCGATCGTCACCCGCACGGGAATGCAAACCGAACTGGGACGCATTGCCACTCTGCTGGAGGCAGTGGAAGCTGAACCCACTCCCCTCCAACAACGCATGACCCAGTTGGGTAATGTCCTGGTCTCCGGCTCCTTAATTTTAGTGGGGATTGTGGTCTTAGGAGGACTGCTAAGAACGGGTGATCTCTCCCTCTTTGATAACTTACTAGAAGTTTCCCTCAGTATGGCAGTGGCGGTAGTGCCCGAAGGCCTACCCGCCGTCATTACCGTAACCCTAGCAATCGGCACCCAGCGCATGGTCAAGCGCCAAGCCCTGATCCGTAAATTACCCGCCGTCGAAACCCTCGGTTCCGTAACCACCATCTGCTCCGATAAAACCGGCACCCTGACCCAAAATAAAATGGTGGTTCAGCAGATCTGTACTCCCCAGCATGAAATTCAAGTGACAGGGGAGGGATACACGCCAGAGGGGCAGTTTACGCTCAACGCTCAGAACCTTGAGCCCCAGCACCATCCACTCCTACAACTACTTTTGCTGAGTGCAGTTCTCTGTAACGATGCCACCTTGCAGTATGACCCCCTTGATCCGACGAAGAAAGATCAAAATGGCACAAAACCTTCACAAAAGACTGCCCAACTCGGACAGTGGCAAATTTTAGGCGATCCCACGGAAGGCGCACTCCTGACCTTGGCGGGAAAAGGGAACTGGTTTAAGACGGAGGTGCATCAACAGTATCCGCGTCTACTGGAAATACCCTTTTCGGCGGAACGCAAACGGATGACAATCCTCATCCAAAGCGAGAGCGATACGACACTTCATCACCTCTTGCCCTACTCCGAACCCTACCTGTTACTGAGCAAAGGCTCCCCTGAACTGATCCTGGAACGTTGTAGCCATAGTTTGCAACTCATCAATCATCAGGTAACGGAAGTGCCCCTAACCTCCGCACTCACCCAGCAAATTCTTGAACAAAATGAAACCCTTGCCTTGCAAGGATTACGGGTCTTAGGACTAGCCATTCGGCCACTGCAACAATGTCCACCCCAGCTTACGGAAGGTCTAGAAACCAATCTCTGCTGGCTAGGCTTAGTGGGAATGCTAGATGCCCCTCGACCGGAAGCCCGCCTAGCGGTGCAGAAATGTCGAGCCGCAGGCATTCGGGCGATAATGATTACCGGCGATCATCCCCTCACTGCCCAAGCCATTGCCGTAGATCTGGGAATCAGTGCCCCAGGTGATCCCGTCCTGCGGGGGCAAACGTTAGAACAAATGAGCGATTTAGATTTGGCGGAACAGGTAGAGCAGGTCAGTGTTTATGCACGGGTTTCACCAGAACACAAGTTGCGCATTGTACAGGCCTTACAACGTCGCCAGCACATTGTGGCCATGACGGGAGATGGGGTCAATGATGCTCCAGCCTTGAAGCAGGCGGATATTGGCATTGCCATGGGTATTACGGGAACCGATGTCAGCAAAGAAGCCAGTGATATGGTCTTACTGGACGACAACTTTGCCACGATCGTTGCGGCGACGGAAGAAGGACGAGTGGTGTATGACAATATCCGGCGCTTCGTCAAATATATTCTCGGCAGTAACATTGGCGAAGTTCTCACGATCGCAGCGGCCCCCTTAATGGGCTTAGGAGGCGTACCCCTGTCTCCCTTGCAAATTCTCTGGATGAACTTAGTGACCGATGGCTTACCCGCTCTGGCTCTAGCGTTGGAACCCCCTGAACCCAATGTCATGGAACGATCGCCCTACAGCCCTCACGAAAGTATTTTTGCCCGAGGTTTGGGGTGGTACATGGTGCGCATTGGCTTAATCTTCTCGATCCTAGCGATCGTCCTGATGGTTTGGGCCTACAACTACGTCCAAACTCCTGGCTACAGCGGTCACCCCGACACCTGGAAAACCATGGTCTTTACCACCCTCTGTCTGGCCCAAATGGGTCACGCCCTGGCAGTGCGATCGGACTCCCAATTCACCATTCAACTCAACCCCTTCTCCAATCCCTACCTCCTGGCAGCCGTGGGACTCACCACCAGCTTACAAATCCTCTTACTCTACGTCCCTGCCCTGCAAAACTTTTTTAACGTCCATCCCCTCAGTGGCATTGAACTTTTGATTTGTACCGGATTCAGTGCCCTCATGTTTGTCTGGATCGAACTGGAAAAACTGATCATTCGCCTCTATCGTCGTGGCACTAAGAATTAGGGATTCCCGATCGCTTTTTCAACGATCGCTTTTTCAACAGTTCACCTTTCATGCTCTCCCTCTGCCATGGCTTCCCAATTTGCCCTAGACTTACAGCGATTATTGAACCGCATTCAGGAACAGCCCTTAACCTTCGGTGACCTGCTAGCGGAAACCGCTGAGTCCAGCTTTCTCCTGCTCATTGCGCTCCTCGCTGCGCCTTTTTTAATTCCCTTACCACCGGGATTTACAACAGTGCCCTGCCTGGTTTCCCTGATTCTCACCATGCAAATGCTCCTCGGTCGCCGATCGCTCTGGTTGCCCCAGCGCCTCAAGCAGATTCAATTTTCCCAAAACACAGCAGCCCCTTTACTTCAGATCCTAGAAAAAGTCACCCACATCCTAGATGCCTGTACCCGCCCTCGCTTTAGCCTTATGCTGCGCCATCCCCTCGCCTGGCAATTGAACGGACTGCTGCTCAGTTGGCTCATGCTACTCCTGATGGCTCCACTCCCCTTCACTAACCCCATTATTAGTGGAAATATACTCCTGATGGCGATCGGGATGTTGGAAAAAGACGGACTGCTGCTCTGTATCGCCTATGGACTAGCGATCGTGATTACAGCCTCCTTCATGGGAGTAGGTTATCTGTTGTGGCAAGCTCCACAACTCCTTCACCCAAATTGATTCAACCGAATCAACCTAATGACCTAAACCGGTAGCGCAGCCCATCCCATCAGAGTCAATACTCAATACTCAATACTCTACCCCTACTCCCTACTCCCTACTCCCTAACTCAAAACTCAAAACTACCCCCCCTACTCCCTAACCCCTAACCCCTAACCCCTAACCCCTAATCCCTAATTCAAAACTCAAAACTCAAAAC
>JBEAPM010000372.1:0-12835 GCA_041164445.1 Cyanobacteriota bacterium | reverse complement strand
CCCTGGGGGGAAATGCCAATGCCCGTATCCGTTACATTAATGACGATCGTTTCGCCCCGCTCTCCTAACCCTTTTCTGTGCCATTGACCCGGTGGGGAACTAAACCGTTCGACTTTAATCTGCACTTGTCCGGTGGGAGTAAATTTGACACTATTACTCAGCAGATTGAGCAAGATCTGCCGGAGACGAGTGGGATCTCCCATGACGGTGGATAGCTTGGGATCGATCCAATACACCAGCTCTACGCCTTTTTCTACGGCGTTTACGGCAATAACTTCCAGACAGTCTTCAATTAACTCCTGTAAACAAACGGGATAGGATTCTAAGATCAGATGTCCTGCCTCAATTTTGGAGTAGTCTAAAATATCGTTGACGAGGGCCAACAGGGCCTCTCCACTACTGCGGATCACCTGGGTGTAGTTGGCTTGTTCTGGACTCAAGGGCGTATCAAGCAGCAGTCCGGTCATGCCCATGACCCCATTAATGGGGGTGCGGAGTTCATGACTAACCATGGCTAAAAATTCGCTGCGGGCTTTGAGGATGGCGTTGGTTCGCAGTTGTCGCGTGACGATCGCTAAGGTACTGGTGGTGGCAAAGAAAACACTGGGGAGCACCACTGGCATCCAGATATTTTGAGTGAGGGCGTACAGGCCAAGGGGAAACCAACCCAAGGTTGCGATCGTGCCCCAGAGCACTTGGCGTTTTAAGCTACAGCCACTCAGCCAAAAACTAAAGCTAATCCCTAGGAGCCAGACCCCCCAAGGAATGACGCGAGGTGAAATCCGGTACAAGTCATTATTTTGCAGCAGATTACTGACGATCGCCGCATGCAGGTAAACCCCGGAGGTGGGCACTTCTTGATCAAAGGGCGTTTGTAAAACATCCACCCCCGTCAGGTCAGTCCCGATAATCAGAATTTTGTTGTAGAGTGCCTGCGGCGGCACCGTTCCCTCCACGACTGCCGCAAAAGAGTAGTGCTGGGCCTGGTTGGCATGGCCAGGCCAATTCACCCACAGTTGTGGGCCAAAAGCACTGGCATTGAGAAAAGACGGGGATGGTATCTTGTCGAGATCGGGGGTAACGGTATTCGCTAAATTGCTCAGGTAAAGCTGAACTAAGGCAATGCCAAGGTTCGGTACCTCTCCCAGATAGGGATAAATGAAGCGGCTGATGCCATCGAGATCAATGCGTTTGTCCACATGACCAGCAATGGCAACGCGGGTAAATGCTGGAGCCCAAGGAATGGTAACGCCCTGGGTATCTGCGGCTTTGCCTAGCACCACTCCCCCTTGCCAGAGCATGGCTTCCGCTAAGACCTGATCCTGAGGGGTCGATTCGGCAAAAATTAAATCAAACCCGATCGCTGCGGGTTGAGCACTTTGCAGCACCCGTAATAAATCGGTATACCGCTCCCGTGGCCAAGGAAAGGCTCCATAGCGATCGACACTGATTTCATCAATTTCAATGACCACCACCCGATCGTCCCAGCCCTGGTGCCCCCGCAAGCGAAAGAGCAAATTGTAAGCCAGATTTTCCATGGGTTGCCAAGCCCCCACCTGGAGGAGAGCCCCCACCCCCAAACCCGCTAAGGCACCGGGCCAAATACGTGCCCAAGTCGGTTGGACGGCCTGCCATAGCTTCCAGAGGGGCTGGCGAAGACGGGGGGGAAGACGCAGAAGCATAACCGTAATTCCAAACCTCATTATTCTTGTGATTGTTGTGCGGATCTGAATTGATGCCGATCGTGCCGATCTTATTTGTCTTGGAAATGCCAGACACCTTTCTAATTCTCTGGAACGCCATAGGTGCGAAAATAGGTAATTCTATCCAAGTACAGTCGAGTGGTTAAGTCCGTGGGATTAATGCTTAAAACCCTGGAAAAATGCTCCTGAGCCTGAGAAAAGTCTTGATTAAAGTAATACACTAACCCTCGCTCAAAGGTCGTTTGACAGACGGTTTTAAGTTGGAAGGACTTGGTCGGTTCCCCGTCCAACACCTCAAAGATAGAAATTGGCTGCGATCGGCCTTTGACAATGACCTGATCCAGCAACCGAGTCCGATACTGATCTGGATATTCTAAATCTAAAAGTGTATCTCCAGAAATAATAATCGAAGCCCCATAAAGCTTGGTCAGAGATTCTAGGCGAGAGGCTAAATTGACGGCATCGGATAACACATCCCCTTGCATTCGAGATTCTTCACCAATAATGCCCAACATTAAATTGCCAACATGAATACCAATACCAATTTTAATGGGAGACAACCCTTGCGCCTTTAACTCTATGTTATATTCCGCTAATTTCCGCTGTTTAGCGATCGCTGCTTTTAAGCAGTTATCTGTACTCCCCGGAAAAATGGATAAAATGCTGTCCCCCATAAATTTTAAGACAATGCCATCATAATTGCGGATTTCAGGACTGACTTTCTGAAGATAACCATTGACAAAATCAAAGGTTTTTTTCGGGGTCATAGACTCGGAAAGAGAGGTGAAATTCCGAATATCTGAGAACATAATGGCCATTTTACGACTGGTATGATCCCCTAATTCTAAATCGAGAATACTTTCTCTTCCTAAAAATCGAATATAATCAAAGGGCACAAAACGGCTATATTTATCATTGAGTTGCTTCAGGGTTTCATTCGCATTTTGCAAGAGGTCTCTCTGGTGAGCTAAGGCTTGGTAGGATTGGTTGAGACGATACCACAAACTAGTCAAAACACTGGCTAAGGTACTGATGATTAAGGCTAAAAGTGGGGTAAAAAGTAGAATTACCCATCCCTGTAAAAATAACAGGTATGCTATACCCACTGCGATCGCTATCCCTAGGATTAAGAGACTCAAGGTAGACCAGCGAGAGCGGACATACAACAACCCGGAAAAGGTTCCATAGCTCGTCCAAAAGATGAGCCAACTATAATCTAAGCTCGCGGCTGGGCGTTGTAAAAAAGGTTGATCATTCAAGGCCGCATCAATCAACTGGGCTGCCATATTGGCATAAATAACAACTCCCGGCATTAATTGTGTTTTTTGCCAGAAGCCATTATTGAAGGGGGTTCGGTAGTTATCATTTAAACTAGGGGCTTTTGAGCCTACTAAAACAATGCGATCGGTAAAGAAATGATCTGGAATTTTATTATTGATCACGTCCCATAAGGAAATGTTGGGAAATTGCTCTAAATGGGCAGAATAATGAATTAAGATTTGTGTACTGTCTATTTCTTGAGGGGTATAGAGGACATTGTTGCCCGTCAAGGGGAAAAAGCGAACTTGTCCCAGTCGATAGCTATTGCGAAGGCGGTCGATCGGATCCAGGTGAATATCTTCTGCCTCTAAATACCGCAAAGCAGCATAGGCCCCAAATCCTTCCATTTCTCGCCCCTCTCCATCCCGTAACCGCACCAAACCTCGGCGAATCACCCCATCCCGATCCACGAGGGAATCGCTGGCACTGACCTGGCCTTTGGCGGCCAAGACGGGAGGAGGGGCAATGGCAGGCTCATTGATTTGTTGAATCCCGAAGAGATTGGGGGTAGTGGCAAAAAACTGCTGCAGTTGGGCATGACCCGGTTCTACGGGTAAATCCCGGTAAATATCCATACCGACGATGCGAGGCCGTTGTCGGAAAATATTTTCAAACAAGCGAAGCATGACCTCATCGGTCATGGGCCATTTCTGCACAGCGGTAATATCCGACTCGTCAATGGTGACGATGGCAAAGCGTTGTAAGGTGTCAGACGGTTTGCGGGGCAGGCTCAGACTATAAAATTGATCCGTCAGGCTCCACTCTAAAACTCTGAATACTCCAACTTCACTACCCACCATCATCGCACCGGCAACGATCGGGATAATGATTAAACTCTGTACCACACTATGACGTTGCCCAAGATCTTGAACCTTTTTCCACAGGGACTTCATGGTATCCTTCCCTGAATGTGGTGTAGGGAAGGACGGTATTTTCTCTTAGACTTCAGGATGGGTAGGGGAAATGCACAGGGTCTGATTTGTAGTTGAGGCAATGACATATCCTTATACTCTGGCCAGCATTATAGGGTCCATGTCCAACGACGCGCATTTAAATAACTCAACTCCACGGCCTGCACCCAGGGCAACAGATTAGACCGAAACTGGATGAGGTGCTCCACTACGGCGGCCACGCGATCGTTAGCTCGGGCACGTTCTTGTAAGACTTGCCCAGTCAAACTTTCCAGACGTAATAAAACGGATTCTGGAAAGGTCCGTAATTTGACCCCATATCGGGAAGTGAGGAGACGCAGAGCCTGTTGATTTTGATAAATCTGTTCGTTTAAGAGGGTTTGATTAAAGGCAACGATCGCTGCCTCAACTCCCGCTTGGATATTAAGCGGTAAAGCTTGCCAGGTGTCAAGGTGAATAAAGAAGTCAAGTAGTGTGCCGGGCCGTTGCCAACCGGGGCAATAGTAAAAAGGAGCCGATTTGTACAACTGGGCTTGGAGATCCTGCTGAGGGCTGACATATTCCACCGCATCGAGACGATCGCTGGCAAACTGTTGCTGGAGATCCGCGAGGGGCAAGGTTGCCACCTCTGCCCCGATCCCTTGCCACACCGCTGCAGCTAAACCGGAACTATTAATTTTCAAGCCCGACAGCGCACTGAGATCCGTGATTTCCGCCTTGAACCAGCCGCCGCCACTCAACCCTAAATTGCCCCCCGGAAAATATTTGCACCCGATCGATCCGTAGATTTCATCGGCGAGGGCTTGTCCTCCCCCTTGGGTAAGCCATAACCACTGCTCTTCTGCGGTCAGTCCAAAGGGTATCGACATCAGATACGGGGCTGCGGGTAATTGAGATTCCCAGAGTAGGGGCATCCCATGGCCCATTTCTAGCTTGCCTGTCCCCACCTGTCCCAAGATCGCTCGTGGATCGGCAGGAACCACGAGTTTAAGCCGCAACTGACCCTGGGTTTGTTTTTCCACTTGGGTGACAAAGCGCTCTAAATAGGGATACATAAAGCTGTTGACATCCCAAACACTCACTAAACTCCAGGTGTAACCTTCAGAGGGAGGTTCCTGGGCCTGGAGGGGCAAGTGCCATGCCGCTGTAGCGATCGTAGCGGAACTTCCCAGGGTGATTGAGCGGATCAGGTGGCGACGAGAAATTGGCATAGTACAGCAACAGGATGACACTCAACCGGAATAGATTTCTCCGATCCTAAGGACGGAAAGCAACCCGAGCATCCAACCCGGCATCCCGTAATTGTTGACTGAGGTCTTCGGCCTGGCGGCGATTGGCAAAGGAACCGGCATAGACATAGATGCCTCGGGCAGATTGGGCCCGATAAGCACCGGGGACGATCGCCTGAGCGGCCTGCACCGTTGCATTACCGCGATCGGGGATGGCAACGACATAGGGAAGGGAAGACCCACTGCTTTGGACGGCTTAGGGATCCTGGCCACCAATGCCTAAGTTACCCACCAAGTTACTGGAGGCAATGGGAACACCGCTATTGAGGGGCTGAATGGCTGCCACGCGATCCGAGACTTGAATGGGAACGGTTTGTAGGGTTTCCACATAGGTGCGATCGGGATCATTCTGCACCAAAATGCGCCCCGTTTCGCTACCCCGTTGAACCACAATGGCATCTTGATTGCTTTGCACCGTCACGCGAGTAGCGCCTGAGCTTGGGGTCTGGGTGGTAGCGGCTGTGCTTGAGGCGGTTGTTGTCGGATTTTCCGGGATAACCACGGCAGTGGTGGAGCGCGTTCCGTTGCTAAAAGCCACTTCTAAGGCTTCCAGAGTGTCAATACTGGGCACCCCATTCACCGGTAAACCGGCATTAGCTTGAAAGGCGGACAGAGCGGCAGAGGTACGATCGCCAAAAATGCCATCGATGGGGCCTGGATCGTACCCTAAGGCGGCTAAGTCTCGTTGTAATTGTGCTGTAACGGGGTTGGCTTGAGCAGTTTCTGCAATGGAAGATGAGGCGCTAGGGGCACCGCTAGAGGCGGGAGGCGTGGTTGCAACGGGGGCGGCTGGAGTAGAGGGTGTGGTTTCAAAGAGGGCCGCTAAGGTTTGGGGCCCCGCCACACCATCGACTTGAAGTCCGTAATCTTGTTGAAATCGGGTTACAGCATCTTCAGTAATTGGCCCAAAAAAGCCCGTAGAACTGGCCTCAAAATACCCTAAATCCGCTAGACGATCTTGCAGTCGGGTCACTTCTGTCCCGCTGTCGTTGAGGTTTAAGGTGGCGGTTTGGGCTGAAGCGGGGGTCGGCGCAAAAACCGCTGATCCTAAGGCCAGGGTGCCCACCATTGCGGTCAGGGTGCGCAGACGATCGTTAGAAAGCGATACAGCATCTTGAGGTTCTCGGGTTAGGGTGAGATGGGAGTAAGCGAGAATTTCCATAGGGGAACCGTCCTAAATCCATTACTAGCAGCGGCAGATTGTCTCAAAGCGGAACTCTATAGACAGTATACCCCATCAGCGTTTGGACTCTGGGGTGAAGCCCGGAGGTAAAAGTCTAAAGACGGCCCGTCATACCCTGGGGGTTTCTCCCAGTTTGACAGCGTTCGAGGGACTTTGCTCCATCGGGTTTGCCTCGGGTGCCTAAACTTAAAACTTAATAAAGGGAAGCCTGGACAATTCCAGACGGGGCCCCTCTCCTGATCCGTTGTAAGGATTGTGGGGAGAGGCTTTGCTGGAGCCCAGCAGCGATCAAAAATTGGCTGGAATGTCCATCATAAAGTCCTGGGTCATACCTCGCAGGCGGTTGAGGAACCAGTCATAGCGGGTTTTGGCTAAGTGATAATTGCTCAAGACCTCTGGGTTGGTAATCTCATCCAGGGTTTGTTCGTAGGAATAACTATTGCCATAGCCGAGGAGAGAATCTGCCGCTCTCAGCCGATCCGAGAGGAACATGGCCAGGGCGCGGTAAAAACTAGCGGAAAAATGAACATCCCGTTGGAGTCGATCGCTCAGATCACTTCTGAGGATCGAGAGCACTACACAAGCTTCCGCAGCGGTGACCGTCGCAGAGGGGGAACGGGAGTCCAGAAAGGACATTTCACCAAAGATCTCTCCGGGGTGTAGCGTTGCTAAGATCTGTTGATCAACGGAGACTTTCACCGTGCCATCTAAGAGGACGTAGAGTTTATCCAGGGGAGAGCCTTCTTGAATCAAAACCACGCCAGCTTCTACCTCCTCACGACAACTGGTTTGAATCATCCAGTCAATATCGTCGTCACTGAGTTCCCCTAAAATAAACAGCAATTTTTGCATTGGTTGGATCTCCCAATTTTTGATGCAAGGTTTTCTGACTTAAGGCTGAAGATAGTTGCCTCTAACGCCGAAGGCGAATTTAGAGAACCTCCAGACCGTCCTTCAGTGAAATACTATCCACTTCAGACACTCGGATTCAGACACTCGGATGCTTCTACGGTTGGGGCAGTCTCAGACTTGCCCCTCAACGCTCAATGCGCCTAGGCATTGGAGTGCTGCACCCACCGCACTCTACCATTCATCTTGTCCCGCTGGGCGGCGAAGGGTGTAGATGCGGAAACCTTCTGAATGATGGTTTAAGGATCCCAATTCTACCGAATTTCCGTTGATCTCGGTCAGCACTGCACCAGCACAGCATAAATGTTTCATCCCTAACGGATGACAGATCCTAGGGTGCGTCATCACTTAGGTCTAGAAGCCTTGCGATATCAAGGTTACCGCGCCCGCTCCAGCAAACATAACGAGGGGCTAAAACGACTGGCGTATAAACACTTCAGCATTAAATGATGACAGCCCCTAGGCAAGCGTGGGAATTGTGGCGGGCGGCGCAGCCCTCCGCCATTCATCCAGATGCCCTAGTGATTGGTATAGCCTGTGCCCCGCAAAAAGGTGCGCAAATCCTGAAGGTATCGAGATCGATCGCCTCCGCCGTAGCCTCCTTCGGTGCGGTAAAAACCGTCTTCCCCTTCTCCTAAAATAAATTTGCTAGCGGTGTAGGCCGCTAGTACTGGCTTCAATGCTGGGGAACTTAAATCCGGAGACTGGCGTTGACGATCTCGATATAAATTCCAGAGCATCACCGCATCTGTTTTGACAAAGGTTGGGTGCAGACGAGTAACGTCAAACAGTTGCCCTTGGCGGTAACTCCAAATTTGTAGGGGCGCGATCGCATCCACGATCGACTCGGCAAAACGGAGGGTAAAGCGCGAATCTCGACTTTGTATTTCCGGGATATTGTCTTGATCGAGATCCACGAGAACATAATCTTCGTAGCCCCAGGATTGTTGGGTAATTCCATACTCTTGACGGCGGGGGACATAGGAGTAAATGAGGGAGTAGGAACAACAGCGCCGTGGCCCTGCGAAAAAACTGAGGAGAATTTCTGGCTCCCCTTCGCCATCAAGATCGATCGCTTGTAAGCCTAAATTGCGAATAAAGCCCCCTTCTAGGGGAATCGCTTGGCGTAAGACTAGGGTGTCCTGGCGGTAGAGGCTGAGTTCTACGTTCTGATAACTATAGTTTTCTTTGTCATATTGCAACTCAGCCCGGATCGGAGTCCCCCTGCCTGGGTGGGTGCGGATGACGGTTTGGGGTTGGAGTACACTGGGCAACTCCACCACGTATTGAGGGGGCACCCAGGACGGGGAGCGATCGGTCTGGCGCAGTTGACACAGGACTGCGGCCGCTTCTGCTCGGGTGATGGCATCCTGGGGGCGAAACTCCCGCACATTGGGGACATTGACCACAATGCCACGCTCCGTCGCTGCCGCAACAGCTTGTTGAGCGGCAGCGGAGATCTGGAGGCCATCGTCGTAGGTGGTGCGTAAAATCTCTAGGGGAGGGGCGCTGGCCTCGTAGTTTAAGCCGTTGGCTAAGGCTACAAAGAAGGCTTCACGGGACACGGGCAGGGTGGGACCAAAGCGTTGAGGACTAATGCCCGCAAAAAAACCTTGACGATAGGTTTTATAAATCTTCTCAAATTGGCTATCGAAGGGGGAAACATCGGTAAATTGGGGATCGGGCTGAATCTCCGGCAGGTTGGGAAAGGCTCGGCTGAGCAGATCGGCATAGAGTTCGCGGCTGAGGGGTTGATCTGGGCTAAAGTTTGCGTCTCGGAAGGCGCTGACGAGATTGGCCTGGGCTAGCTGCTGTACACACAGTTGAGACCAATGGCCCCGAATATCTTCAAAGCCAGAAACTTGAGCCATAACGGGGCTGATCTGCACACTGACGATCGCCATGCTGCTGAGGAGGGAACCCGCCGCCGCAACGATCGTTTGGCAACGGTGACGAAGCCTTAAGTGCAGCGGTGGCAGTTTAGGGAGTAGTGTAGGGATAGGGGCGGTCAGACGCGGGGACATCAGATAAACTCCTCTAGGCGGATTCAGCTTCTTTAGAGGGTAAGTATCCTATGAACAGGAATTCGTCAAGTCATTGGAGCCGAATTTTCTCCTAAACCTTGCGCTAAATGGAGCTTAGTTGTACAACAGCGGAAAAATGTGCAAAAAAAACTTGCCAAACTATAAGCGACATTATCGTTGCCTGCCGTGGGAGGGCTCTGTTCATGCTAAAGGGTAAAGGTCTGTGGGCCATCATCACTGGGTTGGGTTTGGGATGGCTCGGTCTAGGAGGAAGTTTCTCTGCCCTCAATGCCCAGTTAATCCCCCAGGGACGAGCACCAGGCTATCCCTTGGATTCTGCCCCCCCTTCGACCCTGGATCCTTTGCCTCCGGAACGGTTAGAAGTGGAACAAGGGACGATTCCCGTTCCAGACTATCGGGTTCCTTCCCTTCTACACGATCGGGGCGATGGCTTGTGGATAGGCACTTGGCAAGGGATTGCCCGCATCAATCCCCATACGGGAGTGGTCATGGCCCGGGTGCGGTTGCCCAACACCATCATTGGAGCCATGGCCCAGGACAAATCCAATCGCCTTTGGGTGGGTACCTATGAAGGCTTAAAACGAGTGGATTTGCGCAGTAACGAAATTACCGCTCAAAGTTTCTTTTTGCCCTCAAATCGGGTGCTTTCCTTATTGGTGGATGACCGGGGCTACCTTTGGATTGGAGGCGATCGAGGTTTAGCCTTGGTGAGTCCTGACCAGGGGTTGCTGATGACCACCGTGCAAAATCTGCCTGGGGTGAGCGTGAATGCCATGACCCTAGACGATCGGGGGAACCTCTGGGCCGGAACCTTAGAAGGTCTAGTGCAAATTGACACCGCCAGCGCTTACCAAATTAAGCACATTCAAGATGTCCCCGGACAAGTGGTGCAGGCGATAGAACGCGATCGCTGGGGTTCAATTTGGCTGGGAACCCCCGCCGGACTGATGGAAATGAACCCCGTTACCGGCTTGGTCTTTCGTTCCGTCACCCCCATGCGCGGCCGTAATGTAACCGCCCTCAAGTTTGATGCCGATAGTGGCGATCTCTGGGTGGGGACAGATCAAGGGCTATTTCTGATTAATCCCTTTAATGGCGCGATCAAGGAACAAATTACCGATCTTCCTTCTGGCAATATCCTCTCCCTTTCTGCTAATACTGGCAATAAGCTCTGGGTAGGCACCAGTGAAGGATTAGCCTGGGTCAGTCGCAATCGCAATGAAGCCCGATCCCATTGGACTTTTACTCGTCCAGGGCAATAATCCCGCGTTACCGTTGCAAGAATTTTGGGTTACCCTTCTCAGGGTGATCCCCAGACCGTTAGAATCGTAGCAGTCGCAATTTATGTCTTCATTTTTAAAGAGGTATCAGAAACTATGACTCCTTCCCTCGCTGGTTTTCTCTGGAGCCTGCTCCTCGGTGCATCGATCGTTGTGATTCCTGCAGTGGTAGCTCTGCTTATTTTTAGCCAAGCAGACAAAGTGAGCCGCACCTAGAGTGCATTTGTGTCCTGCTCCACTTGGGGCAGGCTCATTTGACGGATAGACCCTCCTGATCACAGGTGTTGCCAAGTAAAGTATTGCCAAAAAATCCTATCTAAATCTTAATTTATGGTTAATTTTAGTCTGAATCCCGGTAGCTTAATGGGCATCATCCTTGCATTTGCAGGGGTGGGTCTATATCTATTACGATCGTTTCGGCCGAATTTAGCCCGAGATTACGATGTCTTTTTTGCTGCAGTAGCCCTACTGTGTGGTGGCATTTTCTTTTTCCAGTCTTGGCGCTTAGATCCCTTGCTCCAGTTTGGCGTTTTCCTGTTAACGGGTTGCTCCCTCTTCTTTGCCTACGACAGTATTCGTCTACGGGGCATTGCCACGGAACAGGCCAAGCGGAGTACCCCCTTAGTGGATGAAGATCGTCCTGTGAGCCGAGTGTACCGTTACGATTCTCAATTTGAGACCGAGCCTGAGTATGGTTACGATTACTTCCAGCAAGATCGCCAGCCCGCAGCGCGACGCATTCGCGGCAGTGAAGATAGTATAAACCCAGATTACCGGGCTAGTTATAGCGATACCGGCAGTGGTTATGAAGGGGGATACGATCGGGAGAAATCGAGTTCATCTCGTAGCCGTCGCCCTCGTCGTCCCAGCAGTGCGGATTCCTATCCCACCCCCAACTATGAGGATCCGGTCTATCCCGAACAAAATCGCAGTGAAAGTCGCACGGGGGAAAATCGCACGAGCCGCCGCCGTCCCCGCAAATCTAAACCCGACAATAATTATTACCAAGATTCCTACTCCGCCCCAGGCTACAGTGATCCGGCGGGATATCCCCCCTCCGATTATGGGGCTGCAGGCTATGGCACTTCAAATTATGGAACCTCGGGATATGAATCCCCAGGTTATGGCGGGTCAGAGCCCGGTGCCGGATATAGTGCCCCAGAGGCTGGCTACCGTTCCAATTACGATACTCCTGAGGGCGATCGTCCCCCCTCCCGTCGTTCTCGGCGGCGACCTCCTAGTGCCCGTCCCCCGGCCGCAGAGGATGGCGCTCCCTACGTAGATTATCGGCCCCTCCAACCCAATGAACCAGACATGGAAGCAGATAATTCTGCCCATTTTGACGATTAGTTGATGGTTAGCTATAAGTCAGCAACTCTCCCACTATATCCCTAGAGAGCCGTGGTGATGACACGAACCAGGGTTTTCTGGACTATCAACTTCAATCAGTCATGCGGTGGTGTTTCTCACAAAGTTTGCGAATCTACCGTTAAACTTTGTGTTCTCGGTGGACAGCCTATAATGGTGCAAAAGGCATCATCCAACCGGAAAGGGGCCTAGCATGGCGAAACTCAACATCCTGGATCCCGACAAAACCTATACCTTCAGTAACTATTTTGACCTGAATTATGAACCAGACGAAATCTTGGCGGAGTTTGGTTTTGCTCTCAATCGCACAGATCTCATCTTACCCAGGGTAGAGCTTTCTCTGGAACCATTAATAGACCTGAAAAACAGCATTCAGCGCCGCCTACCCTTGGTCAGCCTTACCAGTGAAACTGCTCGTCGTGAAGTACTGATTGCTCCGATCGTTCTGACCCTGCTGGACTACACCCAAGCCCAACTGAGGATTGAATATGCGATTAACGTTTCCCAAAAACTGAAAGGATCTTTCGACTACTATCTCAACACCCAAGAGAACCTCCTCATTATCGAGGCTAAAAACGCAGATCTAACCCGAGGCTTTACCCAACTTGCGGTAGAGTTAATTGCCTTAGACCAATGGACAAATTCTGAAACCGACCTCCTGTATGGCGTTGTGTCCACTGGCACTATTTGGCAGTTTGGTTGCCTCCATCGCCAACAAAAGCAAATTGATCAGGACTTAAATCTTTACCGCGTTCCAGCAGATCTCCCTGAGCTTTTTCAAAGCCTGGTTGCTATTTTGACGGTAAAACGCTGAAGCGGCTAAAACG
>JBEAPM010000371.1:0-12921 GCA_041164445.1 Cyanobacteriota bacterium | reverse complement strand
CTGCCATCCACAGAAAAGCAGTCTCTATTGAGTTCTGAAATTCCTGAAATTTAGGAGTATGATCATGCCTGAAAACGTTGTCAATTCTACCCCCACAGCCACCAGCGGCATCCGAAATGTGGCGATCGTGGGGCCTTACAGCAGTGGTAAAACGACCCTATTGGAAAGTCTACTCTTTGTAGCCGGAGCCACCAGTCGTAAAGGCCAGGTGCAGGAAGGCAATACCGTGGGGGACAGTGCCCCAGAAGCCCGCGATCGTCAGATGACGGTAGAAGTGAGCGCAGCCCAATTGGAATACAATGGACTGCGCTTTAATTTTATAGACTGTCCCGGTTCTGTAGAGTTTAGTGCAGAAACCTGGTCTGCCTTAATGGGGGTTGATGCGGCGATCGTAGTTTGCGAACCGGATTTGAGCCGTGTGTTAACCCTGTCTCCCATCTTTCGCTTTTTAGATGATTGGAACATTCCCCATCTCGTCTGGATTAATAAAATGGATCGGGCCCGGGAAACCAACTTCCTGGATGTCCTCCACACCCTCAAGGCGGTCTCCAGTCGTCCCTTGGTGCCCCATCAGTACCCCATCCGCCAAGGGGACGCGATCGTTGGTTTTATTGATCTCGTCACCGAGCAAGCCTATCACTACCATGCTGGAGCAGCAGCGGATCCCGTGCCCTTCCCCGCCGAACTTGCAGAAGAAGAACACGCAGCCCGGGCGGAACTCCTGGAATCCCTAGCGGACTTTGATGATCATCTCCTGGAAGAACTCTTAGAAGAGGTAGAACCGTCACAAAAAGAAATTGAACAGGATTTGAAATGGGAATTAGGGGCAGATTTAATTGTGCCCACCTTTATGGGAATCGCCACGGAAGATTTTGGCGTGCGTCCCCTCCTGAATGCCCTAGTCCGGGAAGCCCCCGATCCCAGCACGATCGCAGAGCAGCGGTTACCGGAAGTTGCAGCGGATACCTTGGTGGCCCAAGTGCTGAAAACCTATGTCTTGCCCCAGGCCGGTAAGCTCTCCCTCCTGCGCATTTGGCAAGGTCAACTCACGGAAGGTATCATCCTCAATGGCAGTCGCTCCGGTGGGCTGTATCATCTCATGGGCAGTCAGACCCTGCCGCTTCAAGTGGCTGAAGCCGGTGACATTGTAGCGGTGAGTCGTCTAGAAGGGATCAATACCGGGGATACCGTTATGGCGGTGGACAAAGCCGATGAAGTGACGATCGAAGTGCCCCGCGTAGAGTTGCCCCTGCCCGTCTATGCCCTAGCGATCGCGCCAGAACGGCGTAACGACGAAGTAAAACTGAGCAGCGCCCTCAATAAACTCCTGGAAGAAGATCCCTCCCTTAAATGGGAACAGCATGGGGATACCCAGGAAGTGATTCTCTGGGGACAGGGGGAAATTCATCTGCTCGTCAGCCTCGATCGGCTGCGGCGCAAGTATAACCTGCCCATGAACACCCAAATGCCCCAGGTCCCCTATCGGGAAACCATTCGTAAATCCAAAACCAATATTCACGGTCGCTACAAGCACCAAACCGGCGGTCATGGTCAATTTGGTGATGTTTACTTAGACATTCAACCCCTAGACCGGGGATCGGGCTTCAACTTCAAAGAAACGATCGTTGGGGGGGTGGTGCCTCGGCAGTACATTCCAGGGGTAGAAGCCGGTGTGCGGGAATTTCTCAAACAGGGGCCCCTGGGGTATCCCGTTGTGGATGTCTCCGTAACCCTCACCAATGGCTCCTATCATTCCGTTGACAGTTCAGAGCAAGCCTTCCGGCAAGCCGCCCGTATTGCCATGCAGTCGGGTCTACAGGCCTGCGATCCCGTCTTACTCGAACCCATTTTGTCCGTTGAGATCTCTGTACCCACGGAATTTACCTCCAATGTTTTGCGGCTGATTAGCGGTCGGCGGGGGCAGATTCTCGGCTACGATGTCAAAGAGAACTGGAATAGTTGGGACATCGTTTCTGCCTACTTACCCCAAGCAGAAATGCAGGATCTGATCATTGAACTGCGCTCCTTAACCCAAGGGGTAGGGTTCTTTAAGTCCAGCTATGCTCACCTGCAAGAAGTTGTGGGTCGAGAAGCGGATCGCCTAGTCAAGCAAGACTAAGGTTCTGCCCCGAATTAACAGCCCCCTAGTACTCCTTGGCTTAAGGGGAATTTGGCTACCAACGTAAGGCGGAAGAGTGCGGCGCGGAGCGCCGCACTCTTCCATTACATTTTTTCGCTTTCAGTGGAAAGCCGGGGAATTTAGGGGGATCCAGCTAAATCGATTTGCTTACAGGGCATCCTCTGGTTCACTCATGCCGACACTTTCTGATGACTGGTTACCCATTGGTAAAATTGTTGCCCCCCAAGGTCTACAGGGAGAGGTGCGGGTCTATCCAGAAACCCAATTTCCCGATCGCTTTTTAGTGCCTGGAGAGCGCTGGCTTTTACGGCCTCAGTCCACAACTTTAGAAACGATCGAATTGCTGGAAGGGCGATTGTTGGGTAAAGGAACGGTTTATGGAGTACGCTTTGCCGGGGTAACCACTCGCACGCAAGCAGAGGCCTTACGGGACAGTCAGTTATACGTTCCCAGTAGCGATCGTCCCCCCTTAGCAGAAGGGGAATTTCATTATTTGGATCTCGTGGGTTTAGCAGTTATTGATCAATCCAGTCAGGAAATTATTGGCAAAGTAATCGATCTCATGAATGCCGGGAATGACATTCTGATCGTGGAATTAAACAGCCAAACAGAAGGACAAAAACCCCGGCAAATTTTAATTCCTTTTGTCGAAGCGATCGTTCCCGTCGTAGACTTAGCCGCCAAACGTATTGAAATTACACCTCCAACAGGCTTACTTGAACTATAAGAAACATAGCAGTCCCCCCTAGAAAAGTATGGCGATCCGTGCCGCACTCTCCTGTTCTATTGTTCCATTTTTGTGGAAAACCGAGGATGTTAACCTAGGCAGATTAGGAGAGTTTATATTTTCAAGGTCATTAAGGCGAAGGGGAAACAAAGCATTCAAAGCATTGTATTCTAGAAGCCTAAACCTACTCGTCTGCCATGTCTCACGAGCCATTGCCTTCCGGAAATCATTTCTATTTCGCAAGACGCTTGGTCTTCAGTGTACTCTTGATGCTTGGCGTGTTGGGAGGTGTTGGTCTGCAAACGATCGTTAATTTGAATCGTTTAGCAGATTTAAATGCAAAATTATATAACCATCCTTTTACAGTTCACTCCGAAATTTTACGGATAAAGGTTGGTATTGCAACTATACAACGGGACATGAATGATATTGTTTTATCCCATCATGGTGAAGTGGATGTTGAGGGTCTCGTTCAGCAGATTGACCTAACTGAATCAGAAGTTTTACAAGATTTTGAGACTATCCTGACGCAATTCTTGGAGGATCCCGTCCTCATTCAGGAGGCTCGCCAAACTTTTATCGACTGGAAGCCTTTCCGCGATCGGGTCATTCAGTTACACAGCAGTGGACAAATTGATGCAGCGGTAAACCTAACTCGGCGGGAAGAAGAACAATATCTGAAAGATCTGCTGGGAGAGATTAATGAAATAGAAGCCGTTGCCACCTACAATGCAGGCGGTTTTTTAGAAGAGGCCCAGGCAACCCGAAGCCGTACCATTCGCGTGACCACCAGTTTGCTGATTGCCATGGCAACTCTAATTGTGCTCTGGATCAGTTGGATGTACCGCTTACTTCAGTTGCAAACAAACACCCAGGCAGAACTGAAATCCCACATGCATCGTGTGGAAGTCCTCCTCAAAATTTCTCAGTTGGCCGAAGCCCATTTACTAGAGGGCTGGGATGAAGCGGCCTTTATGCAACAGGGTCTGGGCTTAGCGGAGGAACTGACGGAGAGCGAGGTTTCTTTTATTCATTTCATTAATGACGACGAAAAAACGATCGAGTTGGTCACCTGGTCCCGTCGCACCTTAGAAAAATATTGCTCCGCCGTTTTCGATCGCCATTATCCGGTTACCCAAGCTGAAATGTGGGCCAATGCCCTCCGGGAGCGAAAACCCTTTATTTGCAATGATTATGACCATGCCCAACACCCCCATAAGCAGGGGTTACCCGCAGGTCATGCGGCCCTAGGACGCTTTCTCAGCATCCCAATTATGGAAAACGATCGGGTAGTGATGATCACGGGAGTGGGGAACAAAAACCAGAATTATTCCCCCTGGGATGTGGAAACCGTTCAACTGATTTCTAATGATATTTGGCGAATTGTACAACGACAACGAATTTTGATCCGTCTTCATGATAGCGAACAGCGCTTGCAAGAAGCCCAACAGTTAGCCCAAATCGGCAGTTGGGAACTCGATCACCGCACCCAGGAAATCCTCTGGTCTGATCAGGTGTTTCGCATTTTTGAACTGGATCCCACCCAATGCCCTCCGGCATTGTCCTATCCATTTTTTTTAGAGCAGGTTCATCCTGACGATCGCGCCCACGTCGATCGAGCCTATCAAGCCTCTGTGCTCAACCGCACCCCCTATGAAATAGTGCATCGTTTGCAATTACCGGATGGTCGCGTCAAGCACGTCCAAGAACGCTGCAAAACCTCTTATGCAGAGGACGGTAGCCCCCTGCTCTCCCGAGGAACAGTGCAAGATGTGAGTGAAATTTTGCAGACCGAAGAAAAATTACGACAGGCCGCCGCCGTGTTTAGCAACACCGCAGAAGGGGTTGTGATTACCGATCCCAATGGCACGATCGTTGATGTCAATGCTGCCTTTACCACCATCACCGGCTATGCCAAAACAGAAGTGATCGGTCAGACCCCTCGCCTCTTAAAATCCGGTCGTCACGATCGAGCTTTTTATGAAACCCTTTGGCAGACAATTCAAAAGATAGGAAACTGGCGGGGAGAAATTTGGAATCGCCATAAAAATGGCAACATTTATCCCGAAATGCTCAGCATTAGCCGCATTGAAAATCATCAAGGCTCAATTACAGGCTATGTCGGAGTCTTTACCGATATTACGATCGCTAAAGAAACCGAAGCCAAACTGCATCGCCTCGCCTATCAAAATCCCTTAACCAATTTACCGAATCGGCGTTTCCTCCATCTCCATCTAGAGCAAAGTATTGAAGCGGCCACTCTCACTCATACGGGTTTTGCTTTACTCTTTATCGATCTCGATCGTTTTAAGCAAGTGAACGACAGCCTAGGCGCTTCCGCCGGAGATTCACTGCTAGAACAGGTTGCAGAGCGGCTGTCCAGCAACAAATCAGCGAACGAGTGGGTGGCCCACCTCAACGGCGATGAGTTTGTGGTGGTCTTAGAACAGGTTCAGCATACCGACCTCATTATGCAACGGGTACAAGCGTTAAGAAAGCACTTACAGGAACCCTTCCATCTCAATGCCCAGGAAATTTATATCACCACCAGCATAGGTATTAGTTGCTTTCCCTACCATGGCAAATCAGCGGATCGACTCCTCCAAAATGCAGATATTGCCCTCCATGAAGTCAAAGCAAACGGTCGCAATCACTTCTGTTTTTACCTCCCCGAAATGACCGAGGATGCATTGCAGCGCATGAAATTGGAAAATGCCCTACAGATTGCCCTCAAGCAAGGGGAATTTTTCCTGGTATATCAGCCGCAATGGGATTTACAAACTCAGGATTTGTATGGAATGGAAACCTTAATTCGTTGGTATCATCCTGAAATGGGACTGATTTCACCGGGAGAATTTATCCCTATGGCGGAACAGAATGGCTTAATTCGAGAGATTGGCCCTTGGGTTTTGCGATCGGCCTGTATTCAGGGCAAAGCCTGGCTGGATCAAGGGCTCCCCATTGGGCATATTGCCGTTAACATCGCCGGGCCACAAATCCAAAGCGGAGACTTTATCTCGATCGTGCAGGAGATTTTAGACGAAACTGGTTTTCCCCCCTTTCATTTAGAGTTAGAAGTGACGGAAAGTTTTGTCATGCAAGATCCGGGGGAACGCATTCAATCCCTCGAACAATTGCGGTTAATGGGAGTTCAGCTTGCGATCGATGACTTTGGCACTGGCTACTCATCCCTGAGCTACTTAAAACAATTGCCCATTAATAAACTCAAAATTGATCAATCCTTTGTTCGCAATATTGCCGTTGATCCCAATGATCTAGCGATCGTAGAAGCAATTATTGCCTTAGCCAAAGCATTAAATTTGACCATCATTGCCGAAGGGGTAGAAACAAAACAGCAAATGGAATTTCTACGGGAACGGGGCTGTCATCAAGCTCAGGGTTACCTCTACAGCCGTCCCATCTCCCCCGAAGCCATGGCCGTATTGCTCCGGAAACAGTTGGCTTAACGTGAGGGCGCATCCTCCATTAACCCCATTTTGTTTTTGGTGACCCACTTCAGGCAGCAGTGTGCCGCGCTCTGCCCTTAAATTTTTTGCTTTGAGTGGAAAGCCTTTTGAGGTAAACTGTTATTCATTTGAATGTTGAGATTGATCCGCCCCCCCTGTTGTAATTGATAGTTTTTAGAGTGAGATCATGGGACAACTAAACGACCACATTGACACCTTGGCAGAACAACTCGGCGATCGCTTCTACTTAGATATTGGCAAATGGCACCTTTACCTAAAAGATGCCAACCTTCATGAAGTCCTGGCAGAGCGCTTTTATGCTCTCATTGAAGAAAATCGAGTGGAATTAACCGCGATCGAAGCGGTTTTGCAGGATGTTCGGGTGACCGTCGGGGGCGGACGCAATCAGATTGCCCTCTTAAACTTTTTGCCCGTTGGCGTGGAAAAAGAAATCTTGGCGATTCTGCAAGAACTGAAAGACGACTGGTAAGGATTGTTCAGTTCGCGGAGCTTGCCAGAACAAAGTCAAAAGTTCGGTATCGGGTTTATTTCTAGACTGCTACAGCACTTACAGATTTGTTTAAGACACAGATCTTTTTCGCCGATCGGACATTAAATTTGCCCAATGGGCGATAATAGCGAAAACGAACCTGTTGAGCGTTTATGACCTGGCAACCGGGAACCCGCTTAAACCAATACAAAATCGATCGCGTTTTGGGCAGTGGTGGTTTTGGCATTACCTACAAGGCGACCCACCTGGCTCTCAATCAACGGGTGGTGATTAAAACCATTAACGACACCCTCCACGGGGATCCTGAATATCAAGGCTATGTAGAGCGGTTTCGCAAAGAAGCGCAAATCTTGGCGAAATTGGGGGAACTGCGCCATCCTTTGCCCCACCGGATCAGTGGATCAGTGGCGTGGCAATCGGAAACCCAATGTGAACATTGTCTAGATTTTCAAGGTAAATTTCAATCGGGTTAGGCGGAGGGCAACGATCGCGAATGCTAGGCTAAAGTAACGCCACTGCCAGAGCTTTGAGAGCCTCCCATGCTGAGTTCCACGCCTTCTCCTATCCAGCAGCCCTATCCCCGTCTGACTCTTTTTCCCCCTAGTCCAGACAATTGCCAAGACGATGCACCCATTACGATTCACTTTAGTGACCTTATTCCAGAGGAAAACAGTGGCACGGCCCTTGTGATCACCCTGGGGCGAGGAAAGCACAACCACATCGATCTCCCCGATCCCTGCCAGAAAATCTCTCGGGAGCATTGCTGCTTTCGCTACGATCGCGGGCGATGGGGCATTGAAGATGAAGGTAGTGCCAATGGAACTTACATTCAACGATCGGGGTGTGCCACAGAAATTGATGTGCGGCGATCGGGACGAGAAGTATTACAAGAAGGGGATGTAATCCTGATTCTAGGCGCTTGGCAAGAGGAAGACCAACCCCTCTTTTGGCGCATTCATTGGCAGGATCCAGGCAAAACCGATCCCATTGCCAATTTACAAGGGCGATATCTGGAATATCACCAACAAAAGCAAAAGTTATATCTAATCGATCAGAACGATCGCCACAGCATTCGCTTAAGCCAGCAGCAAACCCGTTTGGTGGATTATCTTGCCTGTAGCGCAAGGGATCAAATTTGTAGTGCGGAAGAACTGCTCACTGTGATTTGGCCGGAACCCTTTGGCCATACCCCCAATGATGTGAGCCGTCTGGTCTGGTCAGTACGCCACAAAATTGAACGGGACAGTGGAGAACCCCAGTTTTTGCAAACCATTAAGGGCAAAGCGGGAGGCTATCGACTGCTGGTGTCCCTGGTAGATCCCTAGGAGGTAAAACTATGCAACAGGTCATAGCCTATAATCCTCTGGTAACGGGGAGGAACATTTTGTCTGGGTTCCTCGTAAGGCTCACTATGAATTTGCCCAAGACGATCGTTCCTTGGAAACGAGGAGAGCAGGTTTATATTGAAGATCATCATCAGTATGTGATTGATTGCCCGCTGGCCTCCGGTGGCTGCGCCCATACTTACCTGGCTCATCATCGCGTCAAAAGAACGGAGCAGGTGGTCATTAAAACCCCGAACGATCTGTTTTGGCAGACCTTTGGAGCAGAACCTTGCGTGAACCAGTTTCTTAAGGAAGGGGTCACCATGGCCACCTTTAAGCGCTCCAAAAACCCCCATTTGGTGAAGTTTATTACCACGGGTCTGGTACAGGGGGTACCCACGATCGTGATGGAATATGTGCCAGGTAAAAACCTCTATCAACGGGGTGCTAACTTCACCGAAGCAGAAGCCCTGAAGTATATCCATCAAGTCGGATCTGCCCTAACGGAACTGCACCCAGATACAGTCCATCGAGACGTAAAACACCTCAACATTATTATCCGAGAACAAACCGATGAAGCGGTGTTACTGGATTTTGGCATTGCCCGATCGTTTTTAACCTTGCAGCAACTCCCGCAATACGGCGGCACCCCTGGTTTTGCCGATCCAGATAATGCACCTGATGCCCGGTTTGATGTGTATTCCCTTGCGGTGACCCTGCACTGGATGATTACTGGCCATTTGCCTCAGGAATTACCCTCCGTGGATCCCTCCGTGATCAGTGTCACGACCCAAAAGGCAATCCGTCGGGCTACTGCCTCTGCAACTCAGCGGACTAGCTCGATCGCTGCCTTTCTCGCAGACCTTAACGCGCAAATTCAAGAGGATCTTCAAGGCAGTTCCTCCCCTAGCCCCCCAGACCCTTCAGTACAATGGGCACAGGGACAAGCCACGGATCCAGCAGTTTTTCCACTGCCCAGCGGACAATCAGGAGGAACCCAGCCTGCTCTGGATCGCCATCCGCACACCCCTCCAACGGTTCCTGCCGCAGGGTTGCGGCCAGTCTCGCTATCCCCACCGGATTCAGAGGGGAACGGGAACACTCAACCTGTTCCAACCCCAAGCGCATTTCCGGCTTCAACCCTCACCATTCTGCGTCAGCCTGTGCTGCTGGGTAGCCTATTGCTTTCGGTGATCGTTGTTTCCTTTACCGTTGCCTTTGGGGTGGGAAAGATCTTCACTAGGGCTTCCCCTAAGGATTCAGAGCAAACCTTTCTGAATCTGACCGGAAAATCTATTGGCATTCGCTTTCAAGACGATCGTTGGCAGTTTGAACCCAGTGATCCCCAGGGGAGTTTTGGTCGGGATGCCTCCATTCTCAAACTGACGGCTTTGGGAACCTCCGGGGGCAACATTAAGATTGAGGAGTTTCCGGCAACCTATGCCTGGAACACCAAGCTGGATCCTTACCATGACCGGATGGGCTTTGATGTTCTGCACCAAGACCTCATCACTGTTAGTGGACATTCCGCTTGCCAAATTCAGTACACCGATCGTGGTTTAAACCAAAAGATCGATCGCTTGATTATTCCCACCGCCGAAGCCGTTTATGTGGCCACCTACCAAGCTCCTGTGAACCGCTACGACAAAACGGCCCTCAACGTTTTAACCACCCTGACCCTACCGGATGCCCCCTATGCTCAAACCCTTATCTGTCCGTAACCTGGGACTTTTTCTCTTGATTCTGGCTAGCTTCAACCTGGGAGCTTGCAACGCCCTCCTGCGCCAAAGTTTTGAACGGGGAAATCCCACGGCAAATGCTATCCCTGCTGAAGTGCCCGCAGTTCCTCCTGATCAGCCCGTTCAAGCTAACTTTTACTGCCAAAACACTGAAGGGCAGTGGCGAACCTTCGTCAATTTGGACGGCCGTAAAGATCAAATCCTCGTGACCTGGGAAACGACCTACTTTGATCTGACCCCAGAGGAGCGCTGTTTTGAAGTGGCCGATCGTTTCAATGAGTTTTATCCCGATCGTTTGCAGACCCTGAAAGCGGGAGAACTCAATAACTTGGGAGTATTGTGCGTCGGAGCCTGTGGCAATGGCGATGTGTTGTTTACCCTGCCCCCCGAAACCTCTGCCCAGGATGCCTACAACCAACTTGAGGCGATGGTACGCAATGCCTATACCGGGCAAGGTCAGGGCATTGTCAATACTGACATTACTTATCCGGGGGATGGCTTTGCCCATCTGAACTTTCAGTTTTTTCTGCGACGACTCAGCCAAGGATCCTGACTTTTCCCTGCGCTTACCCCCACCTTTTGAAATCCTGAATTTGCCGCTGCTCCGGTTTCCGGTCTGCCCTTTGCTGGAAACAGTTGAAACCGGAGATCCAGGGGTTTGGGATCGATGCGCCATCGATCGCTATGCCCAGGCGCTAACGGTACAAATTTGGGCAGGAGAAACCTTTTTAGGTTCCGGGATCTGGTGGCGATCGTTGCCGGACGACCAGGGACAAATTCTCACCAATGCCCATGTGGTGCGCTGGGCCGAGCCACCCTATCGCATTGTCACGGTTACAGGAGCCACCTCCCCCGCTGAGTTTATTGGAGCCGGATCAGAAGTCCGCCTTAATCAGGGGGATTTAGGGGGATCCAGTTTAGACTTGGCTCTGCTCCAAGTGCCTCTCCCCCCTCCCGTTTTACCCACTTTCCCACCATCCGATCCACCCTGGCATCCCCACGGCCGCACCCTGACTGAACCATTTCCCATCTTTTTTAGTGGCTGGTTTCCCGCAGAAACGGGTGGAGTGCAGTGGCAAACCACCCAAGCGCGGCTGGTCTATCACCTGCCTCAACCCCTGCGTGGAGGGGCACACTGGGCCTATACCGGACAGGTAGAAAAAGGGCAGAGTGGTGGCCCTGTGCTGGACTCCTGGGGGCACTTGCTGGGTCTCAACACCATCCATGCCCATCCCCTCTTTTCCCTCAGTCATTTTTACGAAGATGGAACCCAGCCCGATCGCTCTGTTCAGCCGTTAATCGATCGCTATAATTGGCTTATTCCCAGCGATCGTTTACTCCCTATTCCATGAAGCCTAAACTTTATGTCGAAACTTCAGTCATTAGTTATCTCACGGCTCACCCTAGCCGTGATCCGATCATTGCTGCCCGACAACAGATTACACAGTTTTGGTGGGAGCAATGTCGAAATCAATTTGATCTATTTATCTCCAGTTATGTTATTCAAGAAGCAAAAATCGGTGATCCTCTTGCGGCTCAACGTCGCTTAAATGTATTACAAGACATTTCAATTCTCCCCAATACTGATATGGTTGAAGGTCTGGCTTTTGAAATCCGAAAATATGGCACGTTACCAGATAAAGCCACTCTTGATTCTCTTCATCTCTCCGTAGCAGTTAGTCATAAAATTGAATATCTTGCGACTTGGAATTTAAAACATTTAGCCAATCCAGTTTTACGAAATAAAATCTATAAATTTTTATCTGATAATAATTATGGGATTTGTATCATTACTACCCCAAATGAACTATTAGGAGGTTAAACCATGTACGAAGATACCCTGCTTAAGGAACTGTATGATTATCGGGAACAACTTGCTGCAAAATTCGACTATGATATTCACCAAATTTGTGAATACTTAAATCAGCAAGATTCTAGTTTAGTATTGTCAAAATTTTTAGACGTTTCTCCCACAAAACAGGTCTATCCGCTTTGTCTTAAACTTGATGGACTCGATCGCTTGGTCGATCGTTCTGAATTGTGTCAAGAATTATGTACTTTAAGCTATACAACGATCGATCCTCAATTTCAGACTTTAGAAATTCCCGAAAATGTGGATAACCCAGCGAAATTGATTAGTAAATTACTAATTCTACGGAAAATGTTCCAAAAACCCTATTTAGTTTTAATTTTTTATGGCGCTGATCCCACTCTAGAATTGCTAGAAATTTGCGATCGTTTGCATCACTATTTTCCGTTAATTTGGATTAGCGATCGTTCTCAGCCTTACCCAGCCTTTTCTCCGGGGCAAGAAAATCTATCCCTGGCGATCCAAAGCTGGTTAGACTCATTTCATTCTCTTTCTTTGCATCTCTAGTTTTACTTTAAGAGGTTTAAACCCATGAGCTTAGAAACCTATTTTCTGGAAACATACTTTGACTTTTTATCCCCCACAGATATTCGGATTAAAGGTCATCGTATTGGTATAGAAACTGTTATTTCTCGATTTATAGATGGTTATTCTCCTGAAGAAATTCGATCCGAATATCCTGATTTATCCTTAGAAAAAATTTATGCTACAATTATATTTTATCTAAGTAAAAAAGACACCGTTGATATTTACTTAGATAAAATTAAAACGTGGCAAAACGATCGTTATCAAGCCTGGCTAGAAAATCCATCACCTTTGATTAAGCGATTACAAAATCTTAAAAAAGAATGGGGTATTTCAGATTGGCGATCGTGATACAACTGATGCCGAAGAATGGTTTGATCACTTAGACTGGATACCATTTTAATACCTATTAATACCTATGGAGATCTTATGTACCGCCTTCTTGTGTTTTTATTGCTGAGTCTTAGCCTGCAAAGCTGCGATCGTTTTGGGGGAATTCCTGGCGCACCTTTTTCCCGTGCCGATGCAGAAGCCCTGACCGTCCGCATTGGGGCACCGAACCTGGGGGAAGATGGCGGCTCCGGTGTGCTGGTGGCCAAACAGGGCAATACCTACAC
>JBEAPM010000370.1:0-4390 GCA_041164445.1 Cyanobacteriota bacterium | reverse complement strand
GCCATGACTCGGGCTCAAGAAAAACTCCTGTTAACCCATTCCCAACCATCCCGATTTATTCAAGAAACCGGGGCAATTCCCTATCCCGTAGAAACGATCGCCGTCAATCCCCCCCAATTCGTTTTCTATGCAGACTTGACCCCCCAAGATATTCATTTGGGCTTTGCCGGTACTAAAGCAAAACAAGCCCTTATCCAATCCTTACAAGAAGGAGATTCCCTCAATTTAATCCCCACAAAGCACAGACAGAACTGGACAATTCGCCACCAGAATCAAGTCCTTGGTTTACTCTCCCAAAAAGCCGTGAGAGATTTGGCTAAAAGACATATTTATCCAGATCAATTTATCTTTCAAGTGGGAGAAGTGACAGTGCGCAATATTTATCGACATCTGATCACCCATGAGATTACCGGCGAACCCTTAGATGATTGGTACGTTGTCATTCCCAAAATCCGGATCTGCCGTTGACCAGAGAGAATAGGTATGTTAGTAAAGGATCCCCGTTCGCTCCCCGATCGTCTTACAATCAAGAAGCCTCAGTTCTAGCTTTCACGTTCCAGATTTTTCCTCCAAACCTTCCTGAACTTTCCCAGAATGCCTACTGCTTCTCCCGCCCTGGTTGCCATTGCTCAACAAACTCAGACCGCTGCCCGTGCCGCAGCGCTGCTGCCGAGTGCCGCCCGCAATGAAGCGATCGAGGCGATCGCCCAGGCGTTGGAGCAGTCTACCGAAGCCATTTTTGCCGCCAATATTCAAGATTGTAAAGCAGCCCTCAGCAGTAGTATTTCCCCCGCCCTCTATTCCCGCTTGAAACTAGGGGAGAGCAAACTCCGCTCAGCGATCGAAGGAGTCCGCAGTGTAGCCGAACTACCAGATCCACTAGGTCACCTCCAACTGCACCGCGAATTAGATGACGGCTTAATCCTACGACGGGTGACTTGTCCCGTAGGGGTTTTAGGGGTCATTTTTGAAGCTCGTCCCGATGCGGTGATGCAAATTGCGTCGCTGGCCATTAAATCGGGCAACGGTGCGATCCTCAAAGGGGGCAAAGAAGCGATCCATACCTGCCAAGGGATCGTTGCCGCCATTCATCAAGCCTTAGCCAACACCGCCGTTTCTCCCCAGGTCATTCAACTGCTGACCACTCGGGCAGAAACCGTGGAACTGCTGCAATTGAAAGAGTACGTCAACTTAATTATCCCCAGAGGTTCCAATGCCTTTGTGCAGTTTGTCCAACAAAATACAGAGATTCCCGTGTTGGGTCATGCCGACGGTATCTGCCATGTTTATTTAGATCGCACCGCAGATTTAGAAAAAGCCATCCGAATTGCCGTGGATGCCAAGACCCAATACCCTGCGGGGTGTAATTCCATGGAAACCCTCTTAGTCCACTCAGATCTACTCGAAAGTCATCTGAGCCCAGTCCTAGACGCACTGCGGGGACAATCCGTCGTCTTAAAAGGAGACGATCGGGTTCAAGCCTGTGCCCGAGATGTCAAACCAGCCCTAGAGGCAGATTGGTCTACAGAGTACAGTGATTTAGTCCTCTCCATTCGCGTGGTGGATTCTTTAGAAGCTGCGATCGACCATATTAATACCTACGGATCCCACCACACCGATGCGATCGTCACGGAAGATCAAACCGCCGCTGCTCAATTTTTAGCCCAGGTCAACAGTGCCGGGGTCTACCATAACTGCTCCACCCGCTTTGCCGATGGTTTTCGCTATGGCTTTGGAGCCGAAGTCGGCATTAGCACCCAAATGATGCCCCCCCGTGGCCCCGTTGGCTTGGAAGGATTAGTGACTTATAAATACCAATTAGTTGGCAATGGCCACATAGCAGGCACCTATAGTGGCGATGGGGCAAAAGCCTTTACCCATCGTGACTTGCCCACATTGGCATCGGAGAGCTGACCCACCCTAGCCCCTCCCAAGAGGGGAAAAACTGCCCCTGTCGGGAGGGGGTTGGGTCTAGGCTTGCGGGAACCACCAATCCCTTGGACGATCGAATGAGCTTTGCCCCTCAACATCTGACCCACCCCTAGCCCCTGCCAAGAGGGGAACCGGATTGAACTCCCCCTCTCGGGAGGGGGTTGGGGGGTGGGTCTAACCTGGCGGGAAATACTAACGCCTTGAGGCATTCTTCCCCGCGAGATTTAAAAACTAGGCTTGGCGATGATAAGTCTGGAAAGACTGATAGTAATTCGCTTCGTCGTAGAGATGACATTCTTGGGTAATCCGGTTCATCAGTTCCCAAGAAAAGCGTCGCTCTTGAAGACGATCGCCCCATTTTTCTTTAAGAAGTTCGTGGACTGTCCGCAGGTTATAGGATGGAATGGCAGTAGAAATATGGTGGGGAATGTGAACATTAATATGATGACAAAGCCACTCCACCCCCAGAGGATACTCGCAGTGAATGGTGCCAAATAGTTGGGATTCTGCCTCATTCCAAGTTTCCCGGGGCTTAAAGGGAATATCCACATCGGTATGATGCACTAAGGTGAAGGTGCTCATCCAAAAGTGATAAACCAACCAAGGGAGGAGCCAAAACTTCACCCAACCCCAAACTCCAACGGTCGCAAAGAGCAGGGGAAAACCAATAAGGGCGGCGGAAATCACTAGCAGAACCGATCGTCTCACACACTTTTGTTCTTCGGGCTTAAAGTTCCACCAGGTAAAATGCAGTTGAAGCCAATGAACGATCGAGGCAAAAAACCAAAGTTTACCCCGGAGCAGTTGGTACCCTTTTTGGAGGATCGGGGGCAGGGAGTCATAAAAAGCTGGGGTGAAGGGAGCCCAGGCATTATCTTCTTCTAATAAATTGGTGTAACGGTGGTGGTGGTTGTGACCAATCCGCCAACTATGAAAGGGGTAGAGCAGCGGCAGGAACATAAAATGGCCCACCCAATTATTGATCCAATTGCGGTTTGAAAAGGAGCGATGCCCACAGTCATGTCCCACAACAAACCAGCCCGTGAGGGCGGTACCGGTGAAGACCCAGAGAATGGGTAACAAATACCAGGGAGCAACGGCCAGACCCGCGTAACCAAGACCAGCCATTAACAAGCTTAACCCTAACTGAGACCAGGCCTTACCCGCATCCTTGAGGAAAACGGATTTGGGTAAGGATTGAATGATCTCTTTTAGGGTTAGGGGTGCAGAGGAAAGGGGTGATTCTAAAACAGCGCTATTCTCTAGCGTTGTCGAAGGGGTTGGTGAAATAACTGTGTTCATCAAGGGAGAAAAATGAAGGTCAAGGCAACGTCAACAGAACGCCCCTGATAACTCTAGCGTTAAATGAGGGGCAATGCTGCTTTCAATAAGTAAATTTACTCTCTATACCCTTGATATGTGGCTTCAGGTTACTTGCAAGGACATGACCGAAGCCTGTTGCGGTAGAGCCAAAAAGCTTGAATGATCAGTCAATAGTTTGACAAACTGTAATTCTTTTTGCCAGCCTGAGCAGCCTGAGATTTATGAACCTCTAAATAGAGCCTGGGATAGAATTTTTGAATTTTCGCAAAGTTTTTAGTACGCTTGTTTGTTAGTGGTTTTTGATCCAGAAGCTCACTGGACATTGCTTGATCTGGTCAATATTGAGGATGACTTTCAGGAGATTTTGGGTAGAGATGTCGATTTAGTTGAACGTGCAAGTATAGAACAAAGTCATAACTATTTGCGTAAGCAGAAAATTTTAAGCTCTTTGAAGGTGATTTATGTTGCCTCGTGAACGTAACTATTTATTAGATATGCTGAATGCTGCAAAGTTGGCGCAAGAGTTTGTAGCCAATTGACAAATATTCAAACTGTTCAAGAACGTCATGAGATTGAACCTGTAGAACTGGGAGAAGAAACAGCCCAGCAATTCTCATTTGGGGAGTGCGTCGATTTTGGCTTTGGCTTCCGCCTCAAACCAGGCGACGATCGCTTCGAGGCTGAGATCTAACCACGGTACCTGGAGATCGGTGGCGATCGTGAGGAGCGATCGTTGGGCGGAGTCGATTAACTGCGTCCAAAAGCCTAAAAATTGGTCGTCCCATTCTAAGCCTTGCTCCAAAATCAGGGCCTTGCTGGCTTCCGACTGCTGTAACCATTGGCGAATTTCCGCCGCAGAAAGGGGACGATCGATGGCATTCATTTGCTGGAGCATCCGCAGGGCATAGACGGCAACACGGGTGGCAAATTTATCTCGGCTGGTCATTAACGCCGCATCAATGCGGGCAGACTCTTCCGGTTTTAAGAGGAGGGATTCGGTCATAATCTTCAGGGCTGGGCACTCAGCAACAACTTCTGTTAACTACCCGTTAACTTCTTCAGTTAAGGTAAACGATCGGGCTGGCCACTGAAAGCGAAAAAATTTCAGGGCGAAGCTCCACACTCTAACCCCTTA
>JBEAPM010000369.1:0-9722 GCA_041164445.1 Cyanobacteriota bacterium | reverse complement strand
GCGGACTTTATAACCTGGAATTTCACTACCAAGACACCGAAGCCCCGAAGGAATACCTTTGTGTTCTTTGTGCCTCTGTGGTTTAATCCTGAACTTTCCGGTTTATTTAATTCACAATCCTAACATCTGTCCAGAGAAGGCTACCCACTTAAGGCGGAGGGTGCGGCTAATCTCAATACCGTCTGTCAATATCGTCAGGGTCTGGACTGATTTGGTGACCCGTCCTAGGACTTTGTAAGAAAGCTTGTCGTTTTGTAAAGATATTGTTACAATGTCTCTAAGATTTTTAATATTTCTCTTGGAGGCGATATGCGTCATTACTCCCGTCAAGCTCAGCTTCTTCAGCAGGACGTTGTTAAAGTAGCGGTTAAGGTTGAAGAAATGTCAGCTTCGAATCCCTTAGATCTTCAAGGAATTTTGGGTGTGGGAGCAGTGGCCATTGCTGTCTTCTATGGTTTGCAGCTTGTCACCTCTAGCCTGGGATAATTTTTCGGTATGGCAATCGCTTCACCCTCCCCCACCGCAACACCAGCTAGCATTGAAGTTCCCCAAGGTTGTCCGGGCGGCGATCATCCCGATCGCTTCGATGTCTTGGAAGCCTGGTATCCCGTGGCTTATGTGGCGGATCTGGATCCCCAAAAGCCTTACCGATTTACCTTATTGGATCAAGATCTAGTGATTTGGTGGGATCGAACCGCCCAACAGTGGCGATCGTTTCGAGACGAATGTCCCCATCGCTTAGTGCCCCTCAGTGAGGGACGGATCAATGAGCAGGGGCGTTTAGAATGTCCCTATCATGGCTGGGCCTTCTCGGGAACAGGACAGTGTGAAGTGATTCCCCAAATTCCCCAGGTTAATGTCGCTCAGTCGGGAACAGAGTCTCCAGTGGCGGCGATCGCCTCGCCTCGGGCCTGTGTCCGATCGTTCCCCACCGCTGTGGTGCAGGAGTTACTCTTTGTCTATCCCGGTACGATCGAACGAGCCGAAACGGTACCCGTACCCCGCATTGAAGCCTTAGAAGCCGATCCCCAAGGCTGGGTCTGCCTCAATACCTTTCGGGATTTACCCTACGATGCCTTTACCCTTTTGGAAAACGTCTTAGACTCCAGCCATATCCCCTTTACCCACCATAAAACCGTTGGCAAGCGCGAAAATGCGTCTGCGGTGGACTTAGAGCTAAAAAGTGCCGATCGTCAAGGTTTTGTCGGCTTTTGGGAAGAAGGACCTCGTAAAGGAACTCTAGGCTCTCAACATACCTATTTTGTTGCGCCCAACTTCATGTACCACGACCTTACGTCTCAACAATTTGGACGTACTTTAACCGTGGTCTACGCAACTCCCCTTCGCAAAGGCGAATGTCGTCTCTTTGCCCGCTTTCCCTTCAAATTTTCCAGTGCGCTACCGGGGCGCATTATGAAGCTTACGCCCCAATGGTATAGCCATCGCGGCCAAAACCGAGTCTTAGAAGACGATCAAATTTTTCTCCATTACCAAGAGCGCTCCCTCGCCCAGGCCGGAGGCAGTGAGCAGTTTGCGAAGGCTTTTTACTTGCCCACCGCAGCGGATCGCTTTGTCCAAGCCTTTCACCAATGGCAACACCAGTACTGTAGCAGTCCCTTAGAGAATATCCCTTTACCGCCCCCTCAACTGGAGGAAGACCTCCTCGATCGCTACCATTCCCACACGAAGCACTGTGCCAGTTGTCGAGGCGCTTTACAACGTTTTCAGCAGCTTCAACAAGTCAGCATTGCGATCGCGATCGTGAGTGCCGCCAGTTTACCCCTGATCTGGGGGTTGGCCGGAACATTGCCGACCCTAGTCTCCGTCTTTGCCGGAGGGGGAATTCTTGTCGGTTCCCTGGTAGCCTGGGCTTTACAACAGTTTATCAAAGGCTTTTATCAGGGCCCCCGCACGCCACCCCGTAATCAAAGCTAATCACTGCCCATGACTGATACCCAGACCCACTGCACTATCTTGGGCGGAGGTATGGCTGGTTTGACCGCAGCCCACGCCCTCCAGTCTCAGGGGATTTCCGTAAGTATTGTGGATAAGGGCCAAGGCATTGGGGGGCGTTTAGCCTCCCGACGCTTGCGCTGGGATCCCGATCCTAAAATCCTGGGCATAGCGGACTATGGCACATTACAGTTTCGAGTGACGGATCCCCATTTTCAACACCAAGTCGATCGCTGGGTTGAGCAAGGATTATTGCGATTAGACCCCTGCAGCGCCTCTAATGCCGATCACGGCAAATTAGGACAGATCTACAGTGGTACCTCCAGCCTGCGCACCTTTACCCAAAGCATTAGTCACGGTTTACCCCTACACCTCAAAACCCGCATTACCCAGCTTCACTGGCAGACCGCAACACAGACTTGGGAACTGACAGCCCTCAATCCCACCGGAGCTTCCGTCCCGCTTTTTCTCCATCCCACGCATTTAATTTTGACCTGCCCCGTGCCGCAAACCTTGGCGCTCCTACAGGAATCAGCCATCCCGCTGACCCAAAGGCAGCAAGATGACCTCCATAACGTTCGCTATTATCCCTGTCTAACGGCGCTGTTACTCCTCGCCAATCCCAGTCAAATTCCGGCCACTGGATTGAGAAGCGAGGAACTGCCCCCCGAACTGAGCGCCTTGCGCTGCCATTACCGTAGTGGCATTTCGCCGGAAGGGTGCGCCGTGACCCTGCAAGCCAGTCCTAGCTTTAGTGAACAACATTGGGCAGCAGAGGATGCCTGGATTCTCAAGCAATTCATTCGCCTCGCTCAGCCCTGGCTGGGCAGTTCGGTCTTAACGCAACACCTCCACCGTTGGCGCTACAGTCAACCGGCACAATATTGTGTTTGTAGCGATCGTCCCCATCTTGCCCTGCAACCTAATTTGATCCTAGCGGGGGATGCCTTTACCACCCAGCAAGATATTGATCCCAGTCTCTTTGTTCAACAAGCGTTTCTTTCAGGACTGAGCGCCGCTGCAGCCATCACTGAAGCCTAACTCAGGGGCCCCACTCAAGGTGCAGGAATGCACCGCACTCCTCGATTAAATTTCTTCGCTTTCAGTAGAAAGCTAACTCAGGAATCAGTTTGGTCTTGTCCTGCAATCTCATCTAATGCAAGCTAATGCTGGCAGCCCAGGATAATCATCCCTTACAGTAATCCTGAACCCGATCGCCCCCTTATCCCCATGACTCCCCTCGATACGCTCTGGATGCTGCTCTGTTCCGGTTTAGTCTTTTTAATGCAGGCGGGCTTTATGTGCTTAGAGTCTGGGCTAACGCGATCGAAAAACAGCATTAATGTGGCCATCAAAAACTTTGCCGATTTTGGCATCTCCGTTGCGCTGTTCTGGGCCTTTGGTTTTGGGGCAATGTTTGGTCTTTCGGCCTTCGGCTGGTGGGGAAGGGGCTATGGCTTCCTCAATGTCAGTGATCATCCGACTCTGGCGGTCTTTTTTCTCTTCCAAGCCATGTTTTGTGGCACCGCCACCACCATTATTTCCGGGGCAGCGGCGGAGCGTTTAAAGTTTTCTGCCTATCTCCTCGTGGCGGGTTTAGCTTCGGGGTTAATCTACCCCCTCTTTGGCCATTGGGTGTGGAACGGCATCGGCACGGCCACCGGCATTAGCACGGGCGGCGGTTGGCTAGAAAATTTAGGCTTTCGGGATTTTGCGGGGTCTTCCGTGGTGCATAGCGTGGGGGCTTGGATTGGCTTAGCCACCATTCTGGTGGTGGGGCCCCGGCAGGGTCGGTTTCCCCAGCAAGGCGACCCCCATAAAATTCAAGGCTCTAATATGCCTTTTTCCGTGTTAGGCACGCTGCTGCTCTGGTTTGGCTGGATTGGGTTTAATGGGGGCAGCACCCTGGGCTTAACCCCTGAGGTGCCCAACATTATTGTTAACACCATTATGGCGGGGGTCGGGGGAATGTTAATGGCCGGGCTGCTCAGTTTGGTTCAGGAAAAGGTGATCGAGGTGGAACCCTTGATGAATGGGGCTTTAGCGGGATTAGTGGCCATTACTGCTGGTGCGGATGTAGTCATTACGCCGATCGCTTTGATCATTGGTGCTACGGGGGCAACGATCGCCCAGTCTGTGTCTAAACAACTGCAGCGCTGGCGCATTGATGATGCCGTGGATGCCGTGGCGGTTCACGGGGGTGCAGGAGCCTGGGGAACCCTCTGTGTCGGCTTATTTGGGCAGTTACCCTTACTGGCCACCGGACTCAATCGCGGCGAACAATGCATTGTACAACTGCTGGGCATTGGCACCTGTGCCTTCTGGGCCTTTGGCTTAGCCTGGACTGCCTTAACCCTGTTGAATCGAGTGGTAAACCTGCGTATTTCTCCCGAAGCGGAGGACATGGGGCTAAATGTTTCCGAACACCGGGCCACGACGGAATCCTATGAACTCCTGAAAATCATGGATCGTCAAGGGAAAACCCATGATTTAAGCCTGCGGGTTCCCGTCAATCCCTTCACGGAAGTGGGCCATATTGCGGTGCGCTATAACCAAGTGATGGAAGCCTTTGAACAACGTCACCATCGCAGTGTGGAGGACTTAGCCCAAATCTATTACGTCACTGCTGCGATCGCCGCAGCCATTGAAAATAATACCTTTAAGGCAGATCAGTTAGGCTTAGAAGAGATTACGACTCGGCCCGATGAATTGGGAGCCTTAGCCAGAGCCATTCAACAGATGGCGGAGATGTTACAGCGGCGGGAAACGGAACTAATTGCCGTTAAGCAACAATTAGTGAATCAACAATCCCTCAATCAACAACTCATCAATCAACAATTGCTCAGTCCACCCCAGGATTCAACTCAAGAACACCTCGATTAATTGCAGCGGGAGCTTTGCCACCCTTGTACTCCTACATAGCCAGAAATCCAATTTGCAATTTTACGAGGTGCCTCAAGACTCAGAACCCTGGAGCCTAACCAATTGCAATTTCGCGGGGAACTTCTAGGGGCGTATAGGTCTCCTCAACGATCGACTTCACTTGATCCCGTGTGAGCTTATCTTGTCCCAGCATCAAAGCGTTTAAAGTTGCATGGGCTAAATTTAGGGGCAACTTACAAAAGTCTTGAACGGGGCCCGCTTTTAAGCCGTTCGTATAGGCATCGGCTAAAGCTAAGTTGCGTTGGGCATAATGATGCATTTCCGAATGGCTCCAGCCTGCGGGATAAAAGGTAACCCCTCGCTGGGAATCCTCTTGGTGATTGCGGAGAATATTGACGGATTGTAACCCCCGCCCAAAGCCAATGGCTTGCAGACGATTGGTTTGGGTGCCATCGAACCAGCCCCACAGATCCGACAGCATGAGTCCCACTGCCCCCGCCACACTAAAGGTGTAACAATCTAAATCTGCTTCTGTTTTAATTTCCCAATTCCGCTCTGCCCAGTAGGCCATGCGATCGGCCATGGCGGCGGTAGCATCCCAAATTCGGGGCGCAATATCTGCGGGGGCTAACATCGCCCAATCCCCTAATCGCCAACTCACTTCTGGCATTTGGTCTTTCCAGGGCGCTAAGCCAATGGCAAAATCTTCTGCACGGGAATCTTCTCGCCCTTGTTGCAGATTTACGCTCATCTGGCGCAAAATCTGAGCTTTAGTGATTAAATCTAAATGGGGGTGATCCTCCACCTCGTCGATCGCTCTCATACACAAATAACCAGAAGCGACTGCTTCTTTTAAGCCATCTGGCAAGCGATTAATCGGAATAAAAAAAGTACGGCTGGTTTCTTCCAAAACCGTTAAAGCACTCTGTCGTAAGTCCATTGATTCACTCCTCAAACGGGTATCCGCAGAATGCGGGAGACATAATTTGAGCGGGTAGAAGAAAGTTTCTTCCATCGCCCTTGCGATTGCAATCCGCGCACTGCCGCAGGCAATCCTTACCCTTTGACACACACACCACGATTCAGAGAAAAAAGGGTTACTCACTTAAGACGGCAGATAGGCACGAAATGTCCCATTCTCCCGTGAAACTTTTCCGCCTTAAGCGGAAAGTGGCTACTAACTTAAGGCGGAAGAGTGCGGCACGAAGCGCCGCACTCTTCCCTTAAATTTTTTCGCTTTCAGTCGGAAAGCCGAAGGATCCCTAAATTCTAAGAATTAAACTGGACATACTTTACCGTGGACAGGATAAACAGTAAATGATTTACGTATGGAACAGGCAAGAATCGAGAGGGTGGTGAACGGCGCAGCCGCCCGCCATGATTGATCGAGTTGCTATCCATACTCATCCTGCCCAGTTCCTGATAACCTAACGTTTCTGAGCCATTCAGCCCTTCATGACTTCAGCCGATCTACGCCAATTTGCCCCCGCAACGCAGCGCAACCGCTCCTTTATTTTGGCGGTGCTCCAAGCGGTCTTGCCTGAACAGGGTACCGTTTTAGAAATTTCCAGCGGTACGGGGGAGCATGCGATCTTTTTTGCCCCCCATCTTCAACCTCGATCGTGGATTCCCTCAGATCTGGATCCCATTGCCTTAGCGAGCATTGCGGCCTGGCAGGCTTACAGTCCCGCCCCTAATCTCTGGCCACCGGTTGCTTTGGATGTCCGGCAGCCCGTTTGGCCCATTGAACAGTCTCCCCTTCCTGCTGAGTTGACTAGCTGGCAGGATCCCCTCCGGGCGATCGTGAATATTAACATGATTCACATTTCCCCCTGGGAGTGTTGTGAGGCGTTGATGGCGGGGGCTGGGCGCTGCTTAGAACCAGAGGGGGTCTTATACCTGTATGGCCCCTTCAAGCGGGGTGGAGTCCATACGGCTCCCAGTAATGAAGCCTTTGATCAATACCTACGATCGCAAAATCCAGAATGGGGGGTGCGGGATCTCGAAGCGGTGGAAACGATCGCCACAGACCAGGGATTTTATTTAACGCAGATTGAGGAAATGCCTGCGAATAACTTTTCCTTGATTTTTGTCAAGCGATCATAACCCAATAACATAGAAATTATGCAAGCTTTATACACCCCCTTTCGTCCAGTTTTTCCGCGTTGGAATGTTGGCCGAGTTGTTCAATTACTATTGTTGGCGACGACAATGCTAACCCAGGGAATCCTGTCGATGAATATCGCTAATTCCCTGTTTTTGACCCATGTTGGCTCCGATCAACCATGAACGTCCATGAAATTTCCATCACCCTCAGCTTTGGGGCATTTCTCGTTCTGTTTATTGGGGTGGGACTGTACTCTGGTTTGCACCAAAAACAGACCGTCGAAGATTATTTGTTGGCGAGTCGGCAGGCCAATCCTTGGTTGACGGGGCTTTCTACGGTGGCCACCAGCAACAGTGGGTTTATGTTTATTGGACTGATTGGTTTCACCTACGGTATTGGGATTGCTGCCATCTGGTTAGTGATCGGCTGGATCCTAGGGGATTTTATCGCGTGGATCCTCATTCACGAACGCTTCCGGCGAGTTTCGGAAGGGGGACAGGCCAATACCATCCCGTCCTTTCTGGGCCAGGATTCTGAGGCACAACCGGGTCTGACCCTGGTGACCGCCCTGACCACCCTAGCCTTTTTAGGGGTCTACGCCGCCAGCCAACTGCAAGCCGGGAGCAAGGCCCTCAATGTCATTTTTGGTCTGGATTATCGTTTAGGGATTCTCCTCGGCGCGATCGTTGTCACGATTTATTGCGTAGCCGGGGGCATTCGGGCTTCCATTTGGGTGGGTTCTCTGCAGGCGATCTTGATGATTTTTTCCATGCTCTTACTCGTCATCGTTGCGATCGTCTCCTGTGGCGGCACGATCGCCCTCTGGGAAAAATTAGAGGATATAAACCCAGGTCTGCTCAGTTTAGCGCCGCCAAACTTAAAATTTGGCTTAATTCCCTTCGCCCTCAGTTGGCTAGCGGCAGGCTTTGGTGTCGTGGGGCAACCCCACGTTATGCGCCGCATTATGTCCATTAACTCCGTCGCCAATGTCACCAAAGCCCGCAACGTTTACACCGTTCTCTATATCATTTTTGCTTGTTGTGCTATTGGCGTAGGTCTAGCCTCCCGGGTGCTGTTGCCAGGGCTTCTGGACAACGATCCGGAGGTGGCCCTCCCCCAACTGGCGGAGAACCTCTTACCGGGGATCTGGATCGGAATCATCCTAGCGGGACTCTTTGCCTCCACCATTTCCACCGCAGACGCTCAACTGTTAACCTGTTCCGCCGCCCTCACCCAAGACATTTTCCCCCAGGCTAAAGAATCCTTTTGGGCAGTACGGGGGGGCACCTTGGGCATGGCCCTGCTGATCTTTCTGATCGCCATTTTCAGTGACGACAATGTATTTGTCCTCGCCACCGTCGGTTGGGCCAGTTTAGGGGCAGCCCTCGGCCCCATTATGGTGGTACGGGCCATGGAGTGGCCCCTCAGTCGCAACTTGGGCTTAGCGATGATTGTCACCGGCATTAGCATCGCCCTGTTTTGGCGCTTTGGCTTAGGTTTGGGCAACTCCGTCTGCGAGGCCCTGCCCGGTATGATCGGGGTCAGCCTGGTGTATGGGGTTGGACGGATCTTGTTTCCCGTCACGCCATCGGAAGCCGTCAGCGATCGTTCATCTTAAGCGAAATGCCAATTTGAGCCTGATGGATTGGGGACATCCCTGCGAACCGCTTAAGTCAAATGGTTTTGCCTAAAATATAATCAGTTCCTACCACTGGACTCCTGAACAAATCCAGGAGCAACACCCTCAACTCCGCCTCAGCCAAATCCACTCCGCCTTTGCCTACTACTGGGATCATAAAGCTGAACTGGATGGAGACAACAAATCAACTGCACCCTAACCCGATCTCTATTTCTACTACTATTCTGTTCGTTCAATTTACGTCGAAGAAATCTGACAAAAAATCATGAGCAGAAACAATAACAATATCCTGATAGTGCTTTAGGTTAAGAAGGTGTTTGTCACCCGATAGAATATAGTTTGCTTTTCCTGAAACAGCCACAGCAATGATACTATCATCATCAGGGTCGTCAATAACTACTCTAGGGATAGAGGACAGAGTAATCAGTTCTGAGTAAGACAATATCTCATCAACTAATTTTTTGACTCTTACTGGTTCAAAGCGAAGTTTTCTAACTAGCTTTTCCTCAAGCTCCAGCAATATTTCTCTACAGGTAACAGAAACAATTAGATTCTTTTTGGCTAAAGCAGTACATTGAAATGGCTTGCCGTTAGGGGATAAAACGGCTGAAATCAAAATATTTGTATCAAATACAACTCGTCTTTTCACGCATTAAGCCTCATGGACTAAATCATCAATAAAAGTCTCGCGTTCATCTTCAGACATTTCGTCCCAGTTTTTGCCGCGATCAGCAGCAGCCTGTCTAGCCTTATCTGATGCGTCATGGGTTAATTCTAACCAGGAAGCCCAGGGTTTCAGGAGAAGATATTGCAAAACTTCCTGTTGCTCTGTCCAGGATAGTTGCTCCAGCAAAGTCAACATTTGATCTTTTGTAATGGTGAGCGTCGGCATCCCTCAAACCTCCTTACCTTGTTTAGAGTGATCTTGTTTTAGCATGATTGATCGAGCAATCCAAGCCAGCCCTCGAAGTCAGGCAGTTTTGCCTAAAATATAATCAGTTCCTAAACTCGCCCCAGTGCCCAGAGCGATCGTCATGGCTCCAGACCTACCCACCCAATCCGTTCAAATCCTTCAGAAAACCTATCACCTGCCCCTGTTGCGGAGTGAACAACTGCAAGACATCCAAAGCCGCCTCCGCG
>JBEAPM010000368.1:0-3434 GCA_041164445.1 Cyanobacteriota bacterium | reverse complement strand
GTGAAATAGGTTAAAATATTGGAGTGGCGCAGTCGCCCCCCTTGGGAGAGAGGGACGATCGCAATTACGGCCACAGTCAACCTAAACCAAGAAAGGTTAACCATGACTAATCTTATCAAATTCGATGGTTTCGATGACAGTGAAATCCGTATCACGGATGACGATCGCTATAGCGTACTTGACCTAATCAAGTTTTGTGGACAGAAGAACCCTAGGCAAGTCTGGAAGCGACTCACAGAGAGGTTTTCCGAGGTTGTCACAAAATGTGACAGCTATAAATTCCCAGGAAAAGGGCAGCAAGAAACACCCGTAGCCAACCGCCAAAACATTATTTACATCATTGGGTTATTGCCGGGTGCTGTTGGCCGTGCTTACCGTGAAGAATCTGCCAAGGTATTCCTTCAGTATCTTGAAGCATCACCTGAGCTTGCTGAATCCGTCATTGACCGGGCCACACCGGAAGACCTCAAACGGATTCAGAAACGGTTAGCAGGGAAAAAAATCCGGGTTCAATTTGCTACTGAACTTTACGATCGTGGCGTTACTGAGGGATGGCAGATTGCATCCTGTACCAACGAAATTTATAAACCATTGCTCGGTGGAACCGCAAAGGAAGTTAGAGAGAATCGGAACCTGCCTGTTAAATCAAACATCAGGGATAGCATGGACTCCCTAGAGTTAGCTTCTGTCATGTTTGCTGAAGAACTGGCAACCCGTGACATGAAAGCCAAAAACGCTCACGGGTATCCTGAGTGCAAGGACATAACCGCTAATGCTGCCAACAAAGTCCGATCGGTACTTGATGCAGATTGACGACTGGATGTTTGAACCCGTGAACCAATGAACAACTCCCCGCCCGCCGATCGCTGCCTCCGGCTATACAAACGTCAGGGATACTACCCTGGGCCCTGGAACAAGGGCAGGATTCAGAAAGTAATGCGGAAATGGGCGGGAGATACCTGTGAGAATTGTGGAGCCACCAATACCCCGCTGGACTGCCATCATATTGTCTGGAAAGCTCGACACGACTGCAGGTGGGAGAATTTAGTAGTTGTTTGCGATCGTTGCCATGCCAAAATCCACCGCCACAAATGGGAGCCGGGGAAACCATGGACACTCAGCAAAACGCCCCAATGGATGACCTCGCGGGGCTACACCAATCCAGCCCAAACCGGAACCACCAGGGAGACGATCGACCGGGGAATAGAGTCTGCACAGAAACGGCTCAAATTAGGGCAGGCACTGCAGGGAAGAGGGGCAAACCTATTACGGGGTGAGATTACCCCTGATACCCTGAGAGAAGCCGCAACAGCGATAGAAAAGGGAATTAAGCTCGAATATGAGTCGCGGGACTGCCTGTTAAAATCCCGTGAGTTATGGGCCGATAACGATCGCTTTAACTACTGGATTCAGGAAGCGATCGACTCCTGCAAACGCCACAGCACCCTAGCCTCAGCACTCCAGAAACACGGGTTGGATATGGCCCTTGAGGGTTCTGTACGGATAGCGGCGATCGTCCTGGATAAGGGTGCAGCGCTGGAACAACGATCGGAGGAGCAGGCTTTTAAGTTCTCCACATTAGCCACCGAAGTTCAACCCTAAAAAAGATTTCAATTAAATGCTTGACAACGGGAATAATGGTAGGCTATAGTGTATACATACAAATCAAGCAACCCCGAGGAGGGCGCGACCAATGACCACTAAAACCGAAATCAAAAAAGCGATCGTCCAAGCACTGGAAAGCCCCGCCCACTTAAACTGTTACGGCGGATGCGCCCGGATTTATTTAGAAGTTTCGTCAGCACTTTCCATCGATGACTTGTTTAAGCTCAACAAGCGGGAACAGAATACCGCTGAACGCAAACATAAGAAGGTCGCTGCAACTGCAATGGAAATCTTGGAAACCCTAGGGTTCAAGACGATCGGCAGTCGGGTTTATATCGGCTACGATAACGGAACTAAGATTGAGTACAGCAAAGCCTGCGCAATCAAAGACGGACTGAAAGGCTTAGGTATTCATTTCCTGGTAGAGGCAAAAGAAGACTAAACATCCCGCCCCTCTCCTAAGGGGCTTTTTAATGCCTAAAAAAGATTTTAACTAAATGCTTGACAACGGGAATGGTATTATCCTATAGTGGTACACAAGAAAGCAAAAACGCCTCACGGAGGGCACGACCAATGACTCACTACAAAACCGTAATCGAATCCATAGAGCAAGAAAAAAAAGAGATTCAAGAAAAAATTCAATACCTGGAACAAACCCGCTCTAACCTTATGAGCATGGGCGTTTCTTACGACGATATCCTAGGCATTCAATGGAAATGGGCCGAGCTTGTGGAGAAGCTAAACCAGTTGTGCGAAGACCTTGACTCCATCAAAAAAGATGCTCAACGCGAAAAAAATTATGAGCGGAAAATTAAAAAATATCGTGCTGAGGAAGATGGAGTAAACGCCTACTGGGAAGCGATCGAAAACGGTTCTTTCGAGCCGGTTTGCCAGTACACAGCAAAAGACTTAAAAGCAGCGTGGGAAAAAGGGCTTAAGTCTGCAATCGCCGTAAATGGCTACATCGGTTCAACCAAATACGCCGCCTAGTCATTCCCGCCCCTCCCCTGAGGGGGTTTCTTAATACCCAAAAAAGAATCTCAATTAATTTCTTGACAGCGGGATTAATAGGCTTTAATATAAAGACAGTTAAGCAAGTTTAGAGGACAGACCAATGACCGACTACATGCAAGAAGTTCAAATCGAATTTATCAAAAGCTCTTTGTCCTTCCTGAAAAACGAAAAGGGAATGACGACAGCAGAAGCTAAAGACTACCTCGCAAAAAACACCAGCAAAATGTTTAGAAAGTACATGGAGCTCCGGATTGCCAGCGCCCCATCTGAGCAAGACGTACTCAACATGATTTAGCCCGATCGCCCCCACCGGAGTTTTTTACACTAGTACATCTGCTCAAACTCGTTTAATTATCCCCTTGACAACGGGAAACGAGTTTGTTTATAATGGTACACAAGAAAACAAAAACACAAGTCGAGGACACCATGACCCGTTACGCACACCAAGACCAATACGCAAGCTTCTCCAGCAACCAAGTTAACGAAGAATACGAAGCCAAGCAAGAAGAACTCTACCAAGCAGGTAGAGCATGGGGTCAAGCAGGAAATACCACCATTCCCCGCTGGTACACCTACGACCGAGGCGACAGTACCGTTCAGATTCCCCTCCGGGGCCACAGCGGTCAGGAATTCGTAAGAGGCTGGAGAGAAACCAAGCCCGCTACCAAAACCCGCAAGGGACGCAAATAGAAATTTTGAAGAGGGGGGAGGACACGACCAAATGTTTACCCCCTCTGTCCCCTGAAGGGACTCCACCATATTAACAGAAAACAATTTTGAGGACAGACCATGAAAATGAGAATCGGCAACTACGG
>JBEAPM010000367.1:0-9642 GCA_041164445.1 Cyanobacteriota bacterium | reverse complement strand
CGCCATTAAAAAAACCAGTTCCCGCAAGGGAATGTCAAGCCGTCCTACAAGGACGGGGTTTCAGACCCATTTTTCTGATGAATCCGCTGGTAGTGAGAGCTTTAGTCCTCCTGTCTCAATGCCGAGCTGCTTATCCCGCACTCTTCCATTAAATTTTTCGCTTTCAGTGGAAAGCCGTTATGGATAAATTTGAAGCCCTCAAAGCCTTTACCGAAGTGGTGAATGCGGGTGGTTTTGCCGCCGCTGCCCGCAAGTTAAATAGCAATCGCTCCTCCATTAATAAACTGGTTATTCACTTAGAGAATGAACTGGGGGTCCAGTTGCTCCATCGCACGACACGCCAGGTTACTCCCACGGCCACGGGTCTCGCCTTTTACGATCGCTGTGTCAGCATTTTGGCGGAGTTGACGGAAGCGGAGCAGGCGGTGTCGGCCTTACAGGATACTCCCGTGGGCACCCTGCGCCTCAATGCCCCCATGAGCTTTGGAACTCACTACCTGGCCCCCATCGTCACCCGCTTTATGAGCCTGTATCCAGCGGTACAAGTCCAACTCACCCTAGACGATCGCTTTGTTGATCCGGTGGCAGAGGGATTTGACCTTGTGGTGCGCATTGCAGAGCCCCAAACGTTTCCGGGGGTAGTGTTGCATCCGATCGCGTCGATCGCCCAATACCTGTGTGCCGCCCCAGCCTATTTGGAACAACACGGTATTCCCGAGACGGCAGAAGCGGTGAAACAGCATCAGTGTCTACACTATGGCTACCTGTCTACGGGACACACTTGGAAATTGCTAGATGCGAAAAACCAAGAAGTTCGGGTCACGGGGCTCAGTCGCCTTTGCTCTAATAATGGTGAAGTGTTATACCAAGCCGCCTGCCAAGGCTTAGGCATTGTCCTCTTACCGAGCTTTCTCGTCCACGAAGCGATCGAAGCGGGAGCGTTAACGGTGGTTTTGCCCCATTATCAACTTCCCCCCTTAACCCTGAGTGCCATTTATCCCGTTAACCGTCACCTTTCAACAAAAGTTCGGCTCTTTCAAGATTTTTTGCAAGAGCGACTTCTTGAAAATTTCAGCTTTCTCTCTGAAAATCGAAGGCAGGAACCCCCTAAACCCGATCGTTGTGACCCTGAGGAGCATTAAAACCGCTTATGCAACTTCCCCCCCTAGAACAGTGGCAACATTCCCACAATTTTTTAGTGGATCAGCATCAGGCAGAAAAAAAGACTCAGATTGTCATGTTCCTCACGGCGGTGACGATGCTGGCGGAAATTGCAGCGGGTTTAACCTTTGGCTCCATGGCGCTTTTGGCCGATGGTTGGCACATGGCCACTCATGTTGCCGCCTTTGGGATCACGGTGTTTGCCTATCGCTATGCCCGTAATCATGCCTTGGATCCCCGTTATACCTTTGGAACGGGTAAGGTTAGTGTTTTGGGCGGTTTTGCCAGTGCGGTCGCCCTAGCGGTGGTGGCCTTTATCATGGCCTTTGAATCCTTGGGTCGCTTGTTCCAACCCCACGGTATTCAATTTAATCAAGCGATTGGTATTGCGGTTCTGGGGTTAGTGGTGAACTTAGTCAGTGCTTGGTTATTGCAGGGAGAAGCGGATCACCATCACCACCACTCTCATCATCACGACTCCCATTCTCCTGACGCTCACCGGGATCATAACCTCCAGGCCGCCTATGTCCATGTTTTAGCCGATGCGCTCACCTCTGTTTTAGCGATCGTTGCCTTGTTTGCGGGTAAATTTTTGGGGTGGATTTGGCTGGATGCGGTTATGGGTTTAGTGGGAGCGGGGGTCATCACCAAGTGGGGCTATGATCTCATTCAGGAGACTGGGGCAATTTTGTTAGATGGCGGCATTGATAAGCAGATTAAATTAGATATTCTCAATGCGATCGAAGCGGATACCGATAACCGTGTGGTGGATTTGCATGTTTGGCATCTCAGTCCTCACCATTTATCCGCCACGGTTTCTTTGGTCACCCCGGTGCCCCAAGCTCCGGAGTATTACAAACAGCAACTCAGTCAGATTCCGGCCCTGACCCATGTCATTGTTGAAGTCACCGCATGTCACTCAATGCCATAATATCCTGCCGAATTGTGTAAGATAAAGGCAAGATCCACTCCCTTGGGCTGTAGTCTCTAAATGCCTCATCGATCGTTCTGGAATCGGCTCAAACTGACCAACTATTCTCTATCCGTCGTTTTGTTAGTTCCGTTTATCCTGCTAATTACCGGCACCGTTAGTTTAGTGGGTTACCTTTCTTTCCGTAATGGACAAAAGGCCGTCAATAATTTAAGTAGTCAATTGCGCCAGGAAATTTTAGCCCGCATCGATCGTGAACTTGAGGCTTATTTTAGTGTTCCCCATAATATTAATCAACTCAGTACGATCGCTTTTCTGCAGGGAGAATTGAGCTGGAATACAGGCGAAGGAGTGCAACAGTTTTTAGAGCAGTTACGGATTTCTCCCTATATTTATGCCGTCTATTGTGGCAATACCGAAGGGGATTTTATTGGGGCTACTCGTTTACTGGATGGTCAAGAAAGTTTAGGGGTTTGGATTGCCAATAAAAGTACTGATAACCATCTTTTACAATATCGAGCCGATTTTACTGGCAAGACGGATATTGTTACCCAAGACTCAGGCTTTTATGATCCAAAACTTCGTCCGTGGTATCAACTCGCCTTAAAAATGGAAGGCTCAACCTGGAGTGAGGTTTATATTTCCTTTTCCCAAAAGTTACCGACCATTACCGCCAGCCAACCGGTTTACGATCGCTTTGGACGTAATATCATTGGAGTTTGTGCAACGGATGTCTTATTATCCGATGATTTGCGATCGTTTTTATCAAAATTGAATATCGGTAAAACGGGCATTGCATTTATTCTGAATCGTAAGGGCGAGTTAATTTCCACCTCTACCGATGATCCCCTCACAACGGGGCAAGGTAAAGAACAAAAACTCCTCAAGGTTACAGACAGTATCAATCCTTTGGTTCAAGAAACGGGACTCAAGTTAGTCAGTCATTTTCAGAATCTCAATGCTATCTCTCGATCGGAAACCTTAGATTTTCAGTTTCAAGGCGATCGGCAATTGGTTCAGGTTTTACCCTTTCAAGATCGGTACGGGCTAGACTTTTTAATCGTCCTCGTCCTGCCAGAATCAGATTTCATGGAACAAATTCAGCGAAACAATCTGTGGACAGGAGGATTGTCTGCCCTTGCGTTAGGAGGGGCTGTGGTCATTGGCATTTGGGTCTCTCGACGCTTAAGCCATCCCCTAAAACGGTTAAGTCATCTCAGTCAAACCCTAGCGGAAGGTCAATTAGATCAACAGGTTGAAGTCTCTTCTATTCGAGAATTAAAGGTCTTAGCAGAATCCTTTAATCGGATGGCACACCAGCTAAAAACCTCCTTTGAAGCCCTGGAAGAGGCCAATACCGAATTAGAACATCGGGTTGAGGAACGTACTGCAGCTCTAGCCCAAAGTGAAGAACGATGGCAACTTGCTATTCAAGGCAGCCATGATGGGATTTGGGATTTAGATCCACAACAAAATGAGGTTTTCTATTCCCCCCGCTGTAAACAAATGCTGGGCTTTGAAGATTGGGAATTTGCAAATACACCGGCCAGTTTTAGGGATCGACTTCATCCTGACGATCACGATCGGGTGATGCAAGCCATGGAGGATCATCTCAACCGTAAGATCCCCCACTTTCGCGTAGAATTTCGGATGCGCTGTAAAGATGGTCAGTATAAATGGATTTTATCGCGGGGGCAAGCCCTCTGGGATGACTCCGGCACAGCGATTCGGATGTCGGGTTCCCATTCTGATATTCACGATCGCAAGCTAGCAGAGGCCAATTTAAAGCGCCGGGCCGATCGGGACAATTTAGTGAGTCAAATTTCTCGACAGTTATTAGAAAATAATCTCGATCTTACGATCGATATTGCCTTGGAAAATATTCGAGTATTTTGTAGTAGTCAATATGCTTTTTTATTGGAATTTGATTTTCAGTCTTCATCTTTTTTGATTACTCATTTTCAGGCTGATTTAGAACGCTTTCCTAATCCAGAATTGATGCTTTCTACTCAAAAAATACCAATTTCAGCCCAGCATTTATCCTGGATTTACCAACAATGCTATTCTGGAGCCGTTATTCATTTAGATCAGATCGACAATTTACCCCGTGCAGCCTCTCAAGAGCGTGAAACGCTAACAAAACTCTCCATTCAATCTCTATTAATTGTGCCAACCTTATACCGCGATATTATTGTGGGTGGTATGGGTTTAGCAACGGTAAATAGCCTCCGAACTTGGCAGGATGAAGATAGCCAACTCCTACAATTAGTTGGGGAATTTTTAGCGATGGCCCTGGCCCGGCGTGCAGCGGAAGAAGCTCTATTACAAGAGCAGGAAAAATCTGAGCGTTTGTTATTGAATGTGCTACCCGCCCCGATCGTCAATCGCCTCAAACAAAGCCCCGGAGTCATTGCGGATGAATTTGAGTCCGTCTCGATTTTATTTGCTGACATTGTTGGCTTTACCACCCTGGCCAGTCATTTGGAACCAGGGGAACTGGTCGATTTACTCAATGAAATTTTCTCCGGTTTTGATCAATTAGCCTCTCGCTTAAAACTAGAAAAAATTAAAACGATCGGTGATGCCTATATGGTAGCGGCGGGTCTACCCACCCCTCGTTCGGATCATGCCCAAGCGATCGCTGAAATGGCCTTAGGAATGCAAAGCATTATTGAAAATATTTCCTTAAATACGGCGCGAGAGGCAACACGTCCAGCGTTACAAATTCGCACAGGGATTAATACGGGTAAAGTCGTTGCCGGTGTCATTGGCACTCATAAATTTATCTACGATCTCTGGGGTGACACCGTTAATGTGGCCTCCCGTATGGAATCCTCCGGAGAACCGGGTTCTATTCAAGCCTCCGAAGCCATTTATCAGATCCTGCATCACCAATATCACTTTGTCGAACGGGGCGAAGTCCACGTTAAAGGCAAGGGCTTGATGAAAACCTATTGGCTAAGGGGAGCCCAATCCAGGAGTTGAGCTTGCAACACTTGCGACAATGCCCCTGAAAAGACAAAGAGTTGCCCCACCGGAAGCAGGACAACTCTCTTAACGCTTGAACAAACCATCAGGCTAAGGGATTCAGCCGTTGAATCTGCGCCACTGCCTTAACGCAGGGAAGACTCATTGAGTTCTGCAGTGCGCACACCAACTTGCTGAGTCGTTCCCGATCGCAAAACCGTGAGTTGTAACACTTGCCCGACCTGGCTATTTTCTACAGCGGTTTGTAACTTTGCCGCCGTGGTAATGGGTTGTCCCTCCACCTGGGTAATCACATCACCCCGTCGTAGCCCCGCCTGATCCGCTGGACTGCGGGGAATAACCCGCACAATCAGCACCCCTTCTGTTTCCGGCAACATCAGCGTTGAATTGGGATCCGCGTTATTATTTCGAGCCATATCAGGAGTTAAGCTCACCATCTGTACCCCTAAATACGGGTGAGAAACCTTACCGGTTTTCAGCAGTTGGGCTTCAATGGATTTGGCTTTATTGACAGGAATGGCAAAGCCAATACCGTTAGCATCGGCTCGAATAGCGGTATTGATACCAATCACTTCTCCCTGAGCATTCAATAAGGGCCCACCAGAGTTGCCGGGGTTAATGGCGGCATCGGTTTGAATAAATTCTAGGCGTTTATCGGGAATGCCCACTTCAGAACTAGAGCGCCCGAGGGTACTGACAATGCCGAGGGTGACGGTATTGTCCAACCCCAGAGGATTCCCCACCGCGATCGCCCAATCGCCGACTTCCACGGCATCCGAATCACCCAGTCGAGCAACGGGTAAGGGGGTATTGTTGGAATTAATTTGTACAACCGCCAAATCGGTGACTTGATCGGCCCCTTTAACCTGTCCTTCAAATTGGCGGCCATCTTTGAGGGTCACCGTAACTCGATCCGCCTGATCGACTACATGGGCATTGGTTAAGACAATGCCGTCCGCATCCACAATGAACCCAGATCCTTGACCCCGTTGCAGTTGTTCCCGGGGTAACCGGGACGAAAAATCATCCCCAAAAAAGCGACGGAAAAAGGGATCATCAAAAAATGGATCCGCCGCACGAACGATCGTCCGTTCCGTATCAATTCTGACGACAGCCCCGCCAATTTGTTTAACAGCTCGGGCCACAAAACTTTCTTGACCAGAAATATTTTGAGGCGGTAACTGAGCCAAGACGGTAGCGGACTGGGGAGTGACCGCCTCTGCTTGAGACGGTAGAACGGCCAAAGTACTTAAGGTAAACAGTATGCCCAGAACGATCGCGAGACAATGGGTTGCGACCTGAGCGCCAGACCAGCGGCGAGAACGCTTTGAAGAGGATTTTGGAGAAGAACGAGGGTAAGCCATAGAATCCACAAAAATACAAACAACGCAAAACCAGGCAAAGAGAGCGACCACGGCACAGGAAAAGGCGTAGAACGAAAGACCCGTTGCCTTGCTGAAGTAGCTTAACCCCTTATTTTAAGGAAGAGCCATCCCTTCGCACAGGTAGGGGAAACGCTACCGAGATCGGCATTCAATTGGCTTTTGTGATGTCAGTAAGCCCCGGATTGTTCCAGGGTTAAACGATCGCCCCCTCATAAATTCCCCTCCTGTGGAGGGGTGCCCCAAAGGGGCGGGGTGGTCAAGCGTTCCACTGCGAGGAGGATCTAAGCCCCTACCGCTTCCTTAGCGGCATAGAGCACTTCCACCGTAATATTTTCAATCCCCCGATCGCGGGCAAACTTTTCAGTATTCCGCTTCACTTTACCTCGGACAAAACCGGGAATTTTATTGAGTTCTGCTACGCCCTCTCGGCTCCAATGCAAATCGGCATCCACAGTCATCGATTTTGTGATGACTTCCTTGGTGTCGTGACCACCAAAAATTTCCAATAGGTGATCTTCCATGCCCAAAGTGAAGGAGTTGTAGACCAAATCGACAATCTGATTTGCGCCCTCATAACCGAGAAAGGGCTTGTAGCCCACTGGAAAGTTTTGGATGTGGATGGGGGCAGCAATGACTCCACAGGGAATGTCCAATCGTTTACCCACATGGCGTTCCATTTGGGTTCCAAAGATGGCGGCGGGTTCTTTTTCCGCGATCGCGTTGGCAATGATGGAGTTGTCATCGGTAATCAAAACCTCATCACAATATTCACTCACTTGCTGACGGAACCAAGCTTGGTCATAGGTACAATAGGTTCCAGCTAAAACGACATGAATTCCCATTTCTCGCGCTAGGAGTTTGGTCATGGCTACGGTATGGGTCGTGTCTCCAAAAACAACGGCTTTTTTACCCGTTAAATTCTGACAGTCAATGGATCGAGAAAACCAGGCAGCTTGAGAGACAAAACGAGTTTGATAATCAATAAACTCGTCATAGTTTGCGCTATGTCCCTGCTCATTTAGAATAGCTTGAATAGCACGGATACACCGGGCAGTTTCTACAATGCCCATGGGAGTAATATCCACAAAAGGCATTTGGAATTTATCCGCTAAAAATTGGGCGGTCATCCCCCCGAGTTCCCGATAGGGGACGAGGTTAAACCAGGCTTGGGGTAGGTTCTTGAGTTCATGGACTGAAGCTTGATGGGGAATAACGGCATTCACTTCAATGCCCAAATCCGCCATCAACCGTTTTAATTCGGTACAATCATGGTTATTGTGAAAACCTAGGGTGGAAATGCCAATGATGTTAACGGAAGGTTTTTCAGTTTTAGTGGTGGACAAATCCCCTTGCTTTTCCGCTTTTTTGAGGTAAAACTCAACAATTTGTTGTAAGGTACGATCCGCAGCTTGGAGTTCATTGACCCGGTAATGGTTAACATCGGCGAGTAAAACATCGCCTTTGGTTTCCAGACTGGCTCGCTCCACAAAATTCTGGAGATCTTCCTGCAAAATACTAGAAGTACAGGTGGGAGTTAGTACAATTAAATCGGGATGTTCTTCTTGATCTTTGCGGGTAATATTATCCACAACCTTTTCTTGAGATCCCCGGGCCAACACATTGCGATCGACCACACTCGTTGTGACTGGCGTAAAATCCCGTTCCCGTTCCAACATCGATCGCATGACATTAAAATAGTCATCGCCCAGGGGTGCATGCATAATGGCATGAACATTTTTAAATGAACTGGCAACCCGAAGGGTACCGATGTGAGCAGGGCCTGCATACATCCAGTAAGCTAACTTCATAAGTAATTATTCTCAGGTTTAGGACAAGCTAAGGGTGATTTTGCAAGCAGACGATGAAGCAGATGAAACGGGAAAGGAGAGGATAATCTCTTGACTGTCCCTCGATTTTGCCAAAGCTTGCCCCCGGAAGTAAAATTTTAGGGAAACTAGACATGATTTGTAATAAAAATCAGGATGTTTTGTTACAGGCTGAAATAGAAAGTCCGCTCCGCATCGATCGCTGGCTGACGGCTCAACTGCCAGACTATTCTCGATCGCATCTCCAAAAGCTCATTGAGGCAGGGCAGGTGTGGCTAAACGATCGCCCCTGTCGTTCTAAAAAAGATTTGGTGCAGCGGGGGGATTGGGTACGGCTACACATCCCGGAAGCAGAACCCCTCCAGGTAGAAGCAGAGCCGATTCCCCTGGATATTCTCTACGAAGACGACCAACTCCTCATCCTCAACAAACCGGCCGGTCTGGTGGTTCATCCCGCTCCTGGCCACTATCAGGGCACGTTAGTCAATGCGCTGCTGCACCATTGCCAAGATTTAGCGGGCATTGGCGGCGTGTTGCGGCCGGGCATTGTCCACCGTCTGGATAAAGACACGACCGGAGTGATGGTGGTGGCAAAAACCGATCGCGCTCTGCAACACCTCCAGGATCAAATCCGCAGCAAAACCGCTGGACGGGAATATTTCGGGGTAGTCTACGGCGCACCGGCCGCTGAGTCCGGCACCGTGGAGCAACCTCTGGGCCGTCATCCCCAGGATCGCACCAAAATGGCGATCGTTCCCCTAGAGAAAGGCGGACGCACCGCCGTCACCCATTGGCAACGCTGGGAACGCCTCGGCAACTATTCCTTGCTGCACTTTCGCTTAGAAACGGGACGCACCCATCAAATCCGAGTTCACAGTGCTTTTTTGGGCCACCCGATCGTCGGCGACCCCCAATACAGCGCAGGCCGATCCCCAGGGATCAAGCTCTCCGGTCAAGCCCTCCATGCCTGGCGCTTAAGCCTCCTGCATCCCGTATCCGGGGAAGCGATCGTGACCACGGCCCCCCTCCCCCAGGATTTCCAAAAACTCTTAAAGAAATTGGGATCCCAGGGAATCCCCGCAGACGATCGTTAACGTAAACATTTGAGCAAATAGTCCTATGAACCAATGGCAGAACTTTTTAAAAAATCTCGGGGAATGGCAGGGTAGTTTTACCCAACTCACCCCTGAGGGGCAAGAAATTCGCTCCACCCCCTCCCTGCTGACCCTAGAAGGATTTGAGGAAAATCAGCGGGTGCAGTTTCGGCTCCGTCGCTATGCCGATTTTAGCTATCCCGATCCGCCCATCCAGGATTACAGCCAGGACTATCGCTCCCTAGGGCGGCAAATTG
>JBEAPM010000366.1:0-3289 GCA_041164445.1 Cyanobacteriota bacterium | reverse complement strand
ATTTACCTTCAAGATATTGGTCGAGTTCAACTCCTCGATCGGGCGGAAGAGGTTTCGGAAGCCCAGAAAGTGAAAGCCTACGTCACCCTCTTGGAAGCGCGGGCCGAGTTAGCCAAACAAGATCAGGGGCTCTTAGCTACCTATGTAGACACCTTAACCATTCGGGATCAGCTCACGGCCCAATTGGGTCATCGCCCCTCCCTCGATCGCTGGGCCTTAGAGTCCAATCGATCCCCCAGTGAACTCCGAACCCTCTTACACCAAGGCAAGCAGGAGTGGGCCCAACAGGTCAATTTAAGCCCCGAAGACCTCGATCGCATTGAACAGGAGGGGCTACGGGCTAAGGATCACATGATCAAAGCCAATTTACGCTTGGTGGTTTCCGTAGCCAAGAAATACCAAAACCGGGGCATGGAATTACTGGATTTAATTCAGGAAGGCACCCTGGGGCTAGAACGAGCGGTGGAAAAATTTGATCCCACCAAGGGGTACCGCTTTAGCACCTATGCCTACTGGTGGATCCGTCAGGGCATCACCCGCTCCATTGCCACCCAGAGCCGAGCGATTCGGTTGCCGGTGCATATTACCGAGAAGCTGAACCGCATCAAAAAAGTGCAGCGGGAAGTTATCCAAAGGACGGGGCGCTCCGCTACCTTGCCGGAAATTGCCACAGCCCTGGATAGTACGACCGAGCAAATTCGGGAAATTCTGCTCCGGGTTCCCCGCTCCGTTTCCATGGAAATGAAAATCGGCAAGGATCAAGATACAGAACTTGGGGATCTCTTAGAAACCAGTGAAATTTCGCCGGAGGACAATCTCATTAATGAATCTTTACAAAAAGAGATTCATTATCTTTTAGCGGATTTAACCGAGCGGGAACGGGATGTCATTCAACTTCGCTTTGGTCTGCGAGATGGCCAGTACTATTCCTTAGCGGAAATTGGTCGAGTGCTCACCCTCTCCCGAGAGCGGGTACGACAAATTGAGTCCAAGGCATTGCAAAAACTGCGCCAACCCAGTCGGCGGAACCGTGTGAGAGACTATCTGGATACAGCAAAGTAGGCGAATCGCCTCTTAATCCTGTATTGACTGACTCGTGCGAGGAATGTCTGTGAACCGGATAAATTTCAACCCACTCAGTTTGAACCAGGTCAAACAGTGGTGGCCACTGCTGCTCTTCTGCCTGATCCTCTTGGTGTTGCCCCTAGCTCCGGGGCAACCTCACGATCGGGGTGGGTCTACCTATAGCCGCGATCCCGATGGCTATGGGGCTTGGTATGCCTACATGGAAGACCGAGGGACTCCGGTACAGCGTTGGCGCAAGTCCTTAGGCGACTGGGAAGCCTATGTGCGAGAGCGCCGTGATCCAGCCGGAGGCGAGGCCAGGGACGATCGCCCCTTAACCTTACTGCGGATTCACAGCCAACCCATTGCAGCCGAGAGCGCCTTGAATGGTACAGCCGTGGAACAGAGTCGTTTAATTACCCTGGGGGTCAAAACCCCGGCCACCTTTGCGCCTTACCGCAGTCACCCCACCACGCCCCAGGGCCAGATTCGTCTCGATACCAGTCGGCGCTTGTCTCCAGAGAAACTGCAAGGGCAGGATCAGGTACTTTTAGCGGATCAATTTGGTGTAATCGCCTGGCAGCGATCGGATCCAGACCCGGATAGTAGCACCGCCATATGGATTAATAGCCCTCACCTGGCGGCCAATGCCTACCAGGACTTTCCGGGGAATTACGAATTTTTAGCGGAACTGGCCACGGCGGCCGGGGGCGAAGTGTGGGTGGATGAATACTTACACGGCTACCGCGATCGGGAGACTGATCCCGTTAGCGGCCAGTCCCTCACCTGGCAACGGTATCTACAACAGTCTAGTTTGATGGTGATCCTGGCTCAGGGTTGCCTGCTCTTCCTCTTGGTTTGGTTTGCCCAGAATCAACGCTTTGGCTCACGGATCCCCTTTACGCCCCCCACGACAGACAATACGATCGCCTATATTCGTGCCTTGGCCGGGGTCTTACGTCAGATCAATAACCATCAGTTTGTGGGGGAAACCCTGGGGAAAGCGGAACAGCAGTATTTTCAAAATCACCTCGGTTTACGGGGGCAACCCCTGAGCCAATCCAGTCTCGGTAAAGCCTGGCAAGCCCAAACGGGACGATCGCCCCAGGACATTGATCCTTTACTGCACTTGCCTCAACGCTGTAGTGACGCTGATTTGCTGCACTGGTTAAAAAAAGTGCTCGCGCTACACCAGAGCCTAAGACACCGTGAGTAAAACCTTTAAGGTGCCCCGCTGTTGAGCATGGGCAAAGGCTTCCAGCGCTTGTCCTAAGGGATATCGTCCCTGAATCAAGGGCTGTACATCCACCAGACCCTTTTCTAAGACCTGCAACGCCTTGGCAAAGGGGCCACAACGAGACCCCACCAGGGTAATTTCATCCACCACCAGCGCCGACATATCGACGGTGAGCCGATCGGCATAGGTACTTTTCACCACCAGGATCCCTCGGGGCCGGAGGCTGCGTCGGGCGGTCTCAAAGCCGCTGGGGTTGCCGGTACAATCCACCGCAATATCAAAGTATCGCTCTGGCAACGCTTCCGGTAAGCCGGTCTGAATGCCCCGGGTCTGGAGTAGGGCTAGCTTTTCTGGATGTCGCCCGATCGCCCACAATTGACAACCCGTTAGGGCCAGGGTTTGGGCCACCAGCAGTCCGAGTTTGCCATCCCCAATCACAACAACCCGCTGGGAGGGGGAAATGGTCAATTGTTCTTGAATTTCTAGGGCCGCGGCCACCGGCTCCGTAAAGGTTGCCACATCGGTACTGAGGCTTTCCGGGACGGCGTGTAGGTTCCGCTGGGGCAGAGTTAAATATTCTGCAAAAGCCCCATCCCGCTTAACAATGCCTAAAACGCTGCGAAATTGGCAATGGTTCGCCCGATCGCTGAGGCAATCTTCGCAGGTGCCACAGGACGCATTAATTTCTCCCACCACGCGCTGGCCCAGCCATTCCGCTGGGCCTTGATCCACCTCGCCGACAAATTCGTGACCTAACACCCCGTGGTAAGGGTAATAGCCCCGCAGCAATTCTAAATCGGTGTTACAAATGCCCGCCTGTAAGACCCGTACCCGCACTTCCCCGGGTGCAACGGTGGGAAGCGGCAGATCTTGGCGCAGGTGCAGTTTTTGATGTTCTAACCAAACGGCTTGCATAGATCGACTGTTTCGGAGGGTATCTTCCTCACCATCATACTGATCATACTGATCCCCCGCCCATCACCGGAG
>JBEAPM010000365.1:0-7139 GCA_041164445.1 Cyanobacteriota bacterium | reverse complement strand
GCCTGATAAAAATTAGAATCCGGTAAACGATCGTTTTGACGATAGGATTGGGGGGATAATCTCCCTCTTTGATCGGTACCCCCTTCACACAAAATAATCACTCGACTTTTAATCCGACGATCCCTCAAAATCTGGCGACAATGCGCTTCCAGTTCTAAACTTAAATCGTCGGTCATAGCAAAGCGATGTTTCATAACTTTAGGCAGGAAAGTACGGCCGAATGCTCTCCCACTCCCGTTCATATTCTCCCACTTTCAGCGAAAAGCGGTAACGAAAAGATTACAATGATTGTCCGGTCTCGCCAAAATGCTCCCCTGCACCAGCGGTTTTAAGCTATGTCCCCCTCCCATCCCACTGCCTCTTATGCTGAGCTACCCATCACCCTATACGGCAATATTTCCCAAGGAGAAGCGTGGATCGAGCGTTACCGTAACAGTTCTGCCCACCTGGTCTGTACCTTAGGGTTTACCGCAACGGGGTTAATCCCTGAGATTTCTGCCGCCGGACAAACTTCCCACGATCGTCGCTATACCGCTTTAGCGGATGCCGAATTTTTGGTCAATGCCCTCAATCCCCCCGGTGGTCTGGTTCATTATCCCTTACCTCCCCTTTCGGCGGGACTGTCTCCGGTCATTTTGACCCGTGCCCTCTGGGAAACCGTGACTTGGCCCTTGACATTATTTGATGTGGGGCTACCGGAAACCCCCTCTGTACCAGCGATCGATGTTCAAGGTTTGCCGGCCCGTTGTTTGAGTACAGGCAAAGCCATTCCCCGTCCCCAAGTGCGTCGTCTCCTCAACCAAGGGATGCATTGGGGAGAACAACTCGCCTTTCGCCAAAAAGCAGGTTATTTAGTGATTGGAGAATGTGTGGTGGGGGGAACGACCACCGCTTTGGGGGTGCTCTTGGGGCTCGGCTATGATGCCCATTCCCGCATAAGCAGTAGTCATCCAACCTGTAACCATAGCCAAAAGCTAGCACTGGTTGAGCAAGGTTTGCGACGGGCTAACCTGAGTGCTACTCCCGATCCCTTAGATGTCTTGGCCGCTGTGGGGGATCCCGTGCAAGTCTTTGTTGCGGGGTTGCTCCTGACCGCGAGTCGCCAAGTCGGCATTTTATTGGCAGGGGGAACACAAATGATGGCGGTCTATGCTTTGGCTGCCCATATCGCTCAGTATTACAACTTGAACTGGGAACCGGAGCAAATCCTGCTGGGCACTACCCGTTGGGTCGTCGAAGATCCGACCGGAGATGCCCTCGGACTTTTAGAGCATCTTGGCGATCGGATGGGTCCGCCCAGCTTAGCGGTCACCCAATTAAGCTTTGCGGGTGCAAAGTCTCCTGCACTGCTCGCTTACGAACAGGGTTTTGTCAAAGAAGGTATGGCAGCCGGGGGAATGGCTGTGGCGGTATCTATCAGTAACAATCAACGTCTGAAAGATTTACAACACACGATCTACAGCTTTGTTGATGAATACGAACAATGGCGATCGACCTTGCCCCTAGATTCTGAGGCGGAAATGGACTAAGGGCAGTCACCTCAACTGAACCGGCAGATAGATACAGAAGAGTTTCAGGGGTTCATCTCTAGCCATTTTTAGGGACAGATGCGGTAACCCTTGTGCATTGGGAATTTTGGGCTATCAACTTACAGCGGAAGAGTGCAGCGATCCGCGCCGCACTCTTCCATGAAAGTTTTTCGCTTTGAGTAGAAAGCCAAATTTTGGGAATTGAAATTGGGAAATTGAAAACTGAAAACTGCTGTCGCCATTCCCAGGAGGTGCTTTTGAGGATCACTTCCGTTACAATAAAGAGCCGAGAGGAAATCAAGGCTTTCCGTTTTAAGCGGAAAATTTTCACGAGAGAAGGGATGTTTTGCGGCCAATTCTCTCCCCTTAGGTTGTTACCACAAAATAAAAACGCTTAAATTATTGGGCTATCAACTTAAGGCGGAAGAGTGCGGCGCTCCGCGCTGCACTCTTCCCTTAAATTTTTTCGCTTTTAGTGGAAAGCCAATTATTGAACCCGAAGGCCCAGGAAAAAAGGTTCTAGGGTCGTGTTGTCCGCCTTTCGTTTAGGCAAAGTAGGCACAGTTTAGACTTATGAAGCATACTCTTTCCGTTTTAGTTGAAGATGAGGCCGGGGTTTTAACCCGTATTGCGGGGCTATTTGCCCGTCGAGGTTTTAATATTGAAAGCCTGGCTGTTGGACCTGCAGAAACCGTGGGTATTTCTCGCATTACGATGGTGGTGCAGGGAGACGATCGCATTATCGAACAGCTTACCAAGCAACTGTATAAGTTGATTAATGTCATCAAAGTCCTCGATATTACGAGTACCCCCTCTGTGGAGCGGGAGTTAATGTTGCTCAAGGTCAACACCACGAATAGCGGCAGTCGATCGGAGATTCTCGAACTGGTTCAAATTTTCCGGGCAAAGGTCGTGGATGTGTCTGATGATTCCTTGACGATCGAGGTGGTGGGAGATCCGGGTAAACTGGTGGCGATCGTCCAAGTGCTCCAAAAATTTGGCATTCGAGAAATTGCCCGCACGGGCAAAATCTGCCTCACCCGCGAATCGGGTGTCAATACCGAACTCCTCAAGTCCCTAGAAGCCCGGATGGTTTAAGCCAAACCTCGATCTGTCGCAGTGCTCCGCCTATCTGCCATTGGCGAAGCCTGCCGAAGACATCGCGGTTAAAGCGTGAAGTCACCGTGAGGTGAGGTGCATCTGAATCTTTGTGGTTTTTCCTAGATTCTAGAAACCAGATTCTAGGAACTACAGAAATCACGGTGAGATTTCCATAAGGATTCCCTGTTTCTTTAAGGTTTCTAGCGGGATCGGCCCTTGGAGAATGCTCCAGGGTAAAACTTGCTCTTGATCCCAAGCCTCGTGAACGTAATACTCTAGGGGCGGTAATTGTGCTTTTAAGTCTTTAAAGGCTCTGCGATAACTGCCCAGGGAATCCCCATAGTTACGCACTTGTTCTAACAGTAAGCTTAAACGTCGATCGCCTCGGGAAATAAGGGCTTGAATCACTGACCATTTATAACTTTCAGGGCGAAAATCCAGACCTTGAGATCTTAAACTTTTTTGTAAACGTTGTAGGCGTTTTTCACTTTTAGCATTGACCCCATACCACTGAAAAGGGGTTTGGGCTTTGGGCACAAAGGTGCTACACCCTAGCGTCAGCCGCAGTTTGGGAGCAGACTTTTTCAAGGTTGTCATCATCGCGATCGTCGCTTCAATGTCGGCATCGGTTTCCGTGGGAATGCCCACCATGCCGTAAAGTTTGAGCCCCTGCAATCCCCCCTGTTGAGCATTTTGGGCTGCCTGTAAAATCGCCTCTGTTTCTAACTTTTTATTCACGACTTGGCGTAGCCGTTCTGACCCACTTTCCACCGCGATCGTTAGGGACTGGGTGCCCCGTTGAGCCAGGGTTGTGGCTAGGGTTTCCGTCACGGTATTGGTCCTCACGGAAGCAATACTAAGGCGCACCTGCTCATAGCGAGGTTGATTTAAATAGGCTAATAAGGCTTCAAATTCTGGATGTTGGGTAACCGATGCACCCAGTAAGCCGATCCGATCGGTAACTTGTAAGCCCCGTTCGATGGACGGAATTAAGGAGGATTCTAAACTCGCTGTCCGAAAGGGTAACGTTAAGTAGCTGGCTAAACAAAAGCGACACATTTCAGGGCAACTGCGCACCACCTCCACCATAAAAATATTTTCCCATGCGGCTCTCGACGTAACGATCGCAGAGGTAGAGAGGGTATTGCCCCGCCAGGTTTGCTTAGACACCCGCAGGGGAATAGTGGATTCTAGGGGTTGAATGGAGTCGATCGGCCCCTGGGGATCGGTGTACCGCACTTGATAGAGTTGGGGCACATATACCCCTGGAATCTGGGCTAATCCCTGCAATTTGTGCGATCGAGTGGCGGTACGGAGCGGCTGATAGCCCTCTATTAAAGCATCGAGGAGGACTTCACCATCCCCCACCAAGATGAAATCAAAAAAATCCGCAAAGGGTTCTGGATTAGCACTTAAGACTGGGCCACCCCCAAAGACTAACGGATGATCGTCTGTACGATCGCTACTGCGGAGAGGAATGTTTAAAAAGTCTAAGAGTGCTAAAACATTGCCATAGTCCAATTCCCACGAGAGGGAAAATCCCACCAGTTCAGGTTGACGGGGCAAGGTCTCCGCCGCATCCGTAAATAAGCGACTCACCCACACATCCGATCGCTGAGCAAAGGTTGCCCACACCATTTGATAGCCGAGACTCGTGATCCCCACAGAATAGGTGTTGGGAAAGGCAAAAATGAGGGGCACCGCATCATCCGAGGGGGGTACAGGAGAAACTAAGCACCGCTCCTCGGCAAAGGTATCAAAAGCTGGATTAAAATTTAAATCACTCACCGTCCCATCTTAAGGTGGTTGTTGCACCGGGCAAAGGAGTTGGGGTCGAAGAAGATAAAACGGCCATAAGAGGGATGGTCAACGTTAGCAAAGCAATACAAATCCCGATAAATTCTAAGAAACGGCTTGACGGGAAAGGGTCGCTGGTTTGACCTGACGGGGCACTAGAGTCCATAGGTGATTAAAGTCTTAAGACCATTAACGTAATGACACTATTCTAACAATTGCTTGCGGTAACGATGGTGTGGTAACTCACACTTTGAAAAACTTTACGACTTATGGGGTTTGTTTTGCTCTGCAAGCGAAAAACTTAACGGTAGAGTGTCCGAATGGTCTAAGTGTTCCCTCTACTGTCCTAATGGACTTATCACTTGGAGGTCATTTTACAACTCCCCTGCCTAAAGGCGAAGGGATTCTTGGATCATTGGGAGTCCTACGACTTTACCCTTACCAAAATTCACAGCGATGTGCCCACCGCTGTATGCTACGCCCATTGCGAGACAGGTTCCTCCTCCAAAGAGCGAGACTCTGCCTGAGACTCCTTAGACACTTAGGCAACAGAATGCCGGCTTCCCCAGCGGCAACAGCCTCTCAACCTCCATAGACTTAGCGGTTGGGGGGATGGACATTATTGGAAAAGCGGGTATTTCGATACCGTTTCTTATAATCCTGCCAAGTGATAGCAGATTTCACATGATCTGGCTCCTCGCTAGAAGGCTGTGGCTTCTCAGTCATTTTAGGATTCGTGGTTTCTTCATAGGCCACGGTTGACAAGGCCTGCTCGATCGCTTGGGGTAAATTCTCCCAGGTGACCGATTCATCACCCAGTAGCGTGCGCAACTCGAGCAGAATTTGATCCTGTTCCGCCGGTTTAATGGGCACAAACTTACGCAACGGATCCTGTTGAACCGCCATAATCGCCCAACGCACGGCCTGCACAATTTGAGGGCCTTGCTCCTGTTTGGCTCGTTTAATTTGTTGTTCAACTCCGCGTTCACTACAAGCATAGAGCGCCGGCAGACGGTTCAAGGCGTAGGTAACAATTTCAACCGGACGCAAATAATTCACCATCTGAGCAGACAATTTACTCAGTTGCCGGGAAACCTCTTGCTCCACCAAGGTTTCCATTACATTGCGATACTCGTACTTAGACATAAGGCGATCGTCATAAAGTCTGGGAGATCAAAAGGCTTTTAGAATGGATGACGTATTTTAGGGTACTTAGACATCTAAGGGGAAATGCGCCACCTAAAGGTAAAGTATAGCTCTTATTCTTCAATTTCAGGCTTTCCACTGAAAGCGAAAAATTTTAATAGAAGAGTGCGGCGCTCTGCGCCGCACTCTTCTGCCTTAAGTTGGTAGCCGAATTTCAAGAGAAAAGGAATCTAAAAAGACTCCAACAATCAATACTGTCCGGCAATTTCCCTCAGGCTAGATTAAAGGTTTTGGCAATAAACCAGAAGTAAAACAGAAAAAAGAGCCACCCTTCCCAAGCCGTTAACTTACGATCTTGGGTGACAAAGAACATCAAAATTGTTCCGGCCACTAACACAGGCATCCCACCCACCAGAACAGTTTTGGGGATGGTTAGATTACCAAAGAGACGGGGCACGCCCATGACAATAAAAATATTAAAAATATTAGAGCCTAAGACATTCCCCACGGCCACCTCCGCATTGCCTTTTAGGGATGCATTGAGTGTGACGAGTAACTCCGGTAGAGAGGTTCCAATGGCAACGGCAGTGACGGCAATAATTTCTTTGCCAATATTCAAGATTTCAGAGAGAGAAATCAAACTTGAAATTGTATATTTTGCTCCAACAAAAATAAAGAACGCGCTAATCACCAGAATAATGACTTGCTTCAACAGATAGGTTGAGGATGATGGAACTTCTGTCTCTTGCTCTTCTGCCGTAGTTTCAGTTTCTAGAGCATTCTCTTCACTAGCATCTAGGGTATAAAACAAATAAATTAAATAGCCAAGGATAAAAATTCCAGCTTCAACTAAAGTAAAATCTTGATCCCAGGTTGCTAAAGCAAAGAGAAAAGCAGAGCCAACAAAAAGGGGAAGATCGACACTGACAAGATCATACTGAATAATTAATTCTCGGCTAGCCTTTGGACTATCTGCATTAAAACTGGGCAAGATACTAATAACCCCGGCAAGCCCCAAAATTAAAAATATATTCGCAATACAAGAACCAATAACATTACCAACAACAACTTCTGAGGCCCCTTCTGATACTGCCAAGAGAGAGGAAACCAATTCTGGAAGGGATGTCCCGATCGCAACGATCGTTACGCCAACAATAAAGGGACTCATTCCCAAGGCAATACCAACCTTTTCTGCAGCTTCGGTGAAAGTATCGGAAGCCTTCACCAAGACAGCAATGCTAGCAATAAAAATTAGGACTAAAACAAGAGGCGACATGGACAGGGGTAAAGAAAAGGACAGGGTAATCCCTTAGAAATGACTAGTAGCATAGCATCTTGCCCCTAAAGCCTTAGGGTAAATTGCCGGTCAATTGCAAAACTTAACATTCGCCAAGGCGTACTAGAACTGAGTAGGACTTTCCAGCGTAGGTATTTCCCGGCCAAAAGTCGAGCTAGCCCCCTGATCCGGGCCATTAATCGGACTTGCCAAATCAATTCGTGGGGATCTCCCTCTGCATAAAAGGGACGAAAGGCTAGATCGCCAAATAAGACATCGGCTCGATGGGT
>JBEAPM010000364.1:0-14421 GCA_041164445.1 Cyanobacteriota bacterium | reverse complement strand
GGAGAGAGATTGAGGGTATCAAACCAACTCAAGGTATTTTTTAATAAATTGGGCTGGGTTGGATAGAGGGCAAAGTACTGCTGTAGAGGGGGCACAGCAACTTGGCGGGCCAAGGGTTCATTGGCTTGACTCAAAAACGATCGCAAGAGTTGGAGAGAAATTTCGGCAACCGAAGCTTCCAATGTTTCTCGCTGCTGGGGAGGGTGGTTCATAGCTCAGCGATCTCCGTAGACAGGTTGTCCACTTAACAAAGCATACACGATTAGAGGTAGCCCATGCCTCTTTAACCTATTCTGACAACCTTAGGCAGCGATCGTCACAATTAAATAATGATCTTGAAATTTTGCCCCTGCCACTGCCTTGCCAGAGAGTTCCGGAGGAAGATCGATGTTGCGCCGCTGATCTCCCGCTTCGATCGTCAATTCCCCACCATATTGGGTCAGCTTCACTTGCTTTTTATCAAACCCGGGTAAAAAGACTCGCACTTGGCGTTGGGCAATATCAATGCTGAGGGCACGGGGAGCGCTAAGCCCTTGGTCGAGGGGCGGTAAAGCTGCACTGAGGGCCGCCCAATCGATCGCCTCTAGGTTGTCTAAGGGAATCGGGCTAACCGTCAATGGGGCAAAGTTTTCCTGGAGTTGAGCGGCCGCGGTGGCCGGATAACTTAAGACCCCAGCGATCGTGAGCCCCACCTGTTGAGCCATCCCCCAGAGGCTTTGAGCGGTAGCACTCGAGAACGAATCATTCCCAGTGGTTAAATAGGCGAGGACTTGCTGTGGATTACTGACGGCTGTGCTGCCCTGGGTCAACAGATTTGTCATCTGGTTGTCTGGTTCCGTGAGCAGAGCCTCAGACCAATTGACTGTAGAGACGGCGGCCACCAAGGGTTGTAAAAACGGCAGCGCAGCCTTGGCCACATCCGAGTCCAAAAATACGGATCTGAAGCGCCGGAGGTACCAACTCATCACCTCTGGCATTCCCAACATGCGCAGGGTCTCTACACTGTGGGTTCCGGCAAAGATAACGAGATCCCACTGTCCCTTAGTGACTTCTTCCCGGAGTTGATTGAGGGCTAGGGCGCTATCCATACCCGGCAAAATCGATAATTCTTGACCGTAAACCGATTTTAAGAAGGGCGTTCGTAAATATTGCGCTTCCAGTTTTTTCAAATCTTCCCAACTACGCTCTAGCAACTGGGTGGATTGTAATCGCTGAACCCAGAGGTGAGATTCCACTTCCCGCTGTTCCCCCGTCACGGCGGTTGCAAACAGGAGATCGAGGGCAGGACTTTGATCCGGCGAGAGGAGCAACACCTTTTGCCCTTGGGCTGCGCTGCGGCGAGCCATCGCACTAGACAAAATTTGGTTTCTGAGGGTGTCCTGTCCGAGCAGGGTTAGGATTGGGGTCATGGAATCTGCAGAAAGAAAGGAAACTGAAGCCATCTTTAAAAGATGCCAAGATGCTACAGCGTGAATCTTCCCTGCGAAACAGTGAACCCGCAGGGAAAAGCTTAAGCAGGGTAGGATTGAGACCACGATGTACGGGTAACTGCCGTACTAGGGGCTGTCATCCATGAGCGATGAAATGATGATGCCGTACTTGTTTCAGCCCCTAGCTGTAAAACTGGTATGGGCGCGGCTACGGTCAATACCGTAAGGGGCCTAGACTGAATTGATGACGCGCCCTAGGCAAGTTCGACTTCATCCGGGAAGAACCAAGTCTTTAAGCCAGATTCAAAAGCAACCACAACACCCACACCGCTACCGTCTACCATTTTGAAGCCCTGGATTTGCCCAGTCGGTTGCTTTTTGATGGAGTCAATCATTTCAGCCCCAAGACGATCGCGTAGACGACAAACTTTTACCTTTTGCCCAATCTCCATAACAGTCCCTTAAGAATTCAATAAAATTCTCCATTAGTTTATCAGGCTTTGGGCTATCCAAGGATCGTGCAATACTCCAGCCCTATTCTTGGATTTGGCGGGGGAATTCAAGCTAGAACCAACTGCCGAAGGGGTAACAGAGATTGAGCACCATCTTGAGGTGTGCCGCAATCGCCGCAATCTCTGGAACAGGGTGAGGATCACTTTAACGGTTCATGCCGATCAGCACTTGCTCGATCACCCGATCGAGGGCAACGGAGCGAGAGGCTTTAAAGAGAACCCGATCGCCACCTTGTAAGTCGGAGAGTAATTGCTGAGCAAGGGCTTGATGGGACTCAAAAATCAAGGCGGGTACCGGAGTTGCTTCGGTGGCGAGGGCCTCGGCTTCTGGCTGATCCGCTAGCACGTAGAGGGCATCTAGATTGAGACGTTGAACGACTTGGCCAATTTCTTGATGGAAAGCGAGGGAACGATAGCCCAATTCTTTCATGGTTCCCAGCACGGCAATGTGGCGTTGACCGGGGGTTTGCATCAGGAGTTTGAGGGCTGCGGTCATCGATTCTGGCCCTGCATTGTAGGTCTCATCTAAGAAGACAATATCGTTGGGCAGGCTATGCCGCTGCGATCGTCCCTCCGGTAGGTTCAGTTTGAGGTGGGTCAGGCTAGCCCAGGGGATGTCTAAGACTTGAGCGACCGCCAGACCGGCTAAAAAGTTCACGGCGTTGTGTTCTCCGGGCAAGGGGAGTTGGAAGCATTTTCCGGCCACCTCTAGGGTATTGAGATCCACTAATTTGCCTTGAATATCTCCTGCACTTAAACCAAAGGTTAGGGTATGGCCCGTCCAGCAGTTTGCGGCGGTTTCCATCAGCAACGGGTTATCTGCATTGAGAATCGCGGTACTGGTGGCAGGCATTTCCACTAATAGTTCACACTTAGCGGCAGCGATCGCTTCGCGGGATCCCAATCGTTCAATGTGGGCAACCCCAACATTGGTAATCAAGCCGATCGTGGGTTGGGCAATCCGGGTGAGTTCAGCGATTTCCCCCGCGCCACGCATGGCCATCTCAATGACCCCATAACGGTGATGATCCGGTTGCAGTTGGAGTAAGGTTTTGGGCACTCCAATTTCATTATTAAAATTGGCTTGGGTTTTCAGAACCGGGCCCTGTTGTCCGAGCATCGCCGCAATCAATTCTTTAGTGGTGGTTTTGCCCACGGATCCCGTTACCCCCACGATGGGAATTTGAAACTGCTGCCGCCACCATTGTCCTAGGGCTTGGTAGGCCTTGAGGGTATTGCTAACCTGCCAGAGGGGAAAGTCCAGATCGCCGATCGTTAAGGGATCGTATTGATCATCAACGATCGCTCCAACCGCCCCCCGTTCTTGGGCCATTCTCAGAAAGCGATGACCATCAAACTTTTCACCCCGTAGCGCAACAAAGAGTTCACCCGGTTCTACCGTGCGACTATCGGTAGACACCCCAGTAAAGGTTTGGGGGGACACGTTCTGGGGTAAGGTTGTATGTCCCAAAGTGACTTGGAGAAGGGTTAAGAGTTGGGAAGAGGAGAACATGCAGTAACGAGAGGAAAATCGGTAAGATGATTAGCGATAGCGTAACGCATCTGTGAACTTTGATGAAGACTCCCTTGGCTTGGTGCAACTTACTTCATGAAAAGAACCGTCTCTTCGTGGCAGTGCTGGGAATTGCCTTTGCCGTGATGATTATGTTCATGAACTTGGGGTTTCTCGGGGCACTATCCACCAGCGCGTCCCAAGTGTATAACGCCATTAATGCTGATTTATTTATTTCTTCGACCAAGAGCATTGAACTGAGTACCAGTGTCTCTTTTCCGATTGATTACCTCTATCATGCTGCAGGAGTTCAAGGGGTCAAAAGGGTGATGCCCTTGTACTTAAACTTTATGCAATGGCGCAACGTTGAAACCAAGCAGAAGCGGGCTTTGTTTGTCTATGGTGTGAATCCCGAAGATCCCGTTTTTACCTTTCCTGAATATCAGGATCCTGAGAATAAACAGGCATTACGACAAATTAATACCGTCCTCTTCGATCGTCGTTCTCGTCCTGAATTTGGGCCCCAAGTCTTAGGGCTGAAAACGGAGGCCGCCCAACGGCAGATTCAAATTGGTGGCTTTTATGACATGGGGGGAGGGTTTACCGCCGATGGAACGTTGATTATGAGTGATCAAAATTTTCGACGTTATTTTCAGCCTCGTCCGCTGAACCTTATTAACTTAGGCTTAATCCAATTAGAGACCGGGGTTGATCCAGAAACGATCGCCTCCACCCTCAGACAAATTCTCCCCCAGGAATTAGAAGTATTCACCAATGCGGGCATTGCGGAGCGGGATCGAAATTATTGGATTAATACCACTTCCATTGGCTTTATTTTTAGCCTCGGGGTTGCCGTCGCCGGGGTGGTTGGGGTCGTCATTGTCTATCAAATTTTATATACCGATATTTCGGAACATCTCCGACAGTATGCAACCCTTAAAGCCTTGGGCTATAGCAATGTATTTCTGTGTAAAGTGATCCTGCAGGAAGCCTTAATTCTGAGCTTTCTCGGCTATATTCCCGGTTTTCTTTTATCTTTAGTCTTTTATCAGTTAACCCTCAATGCGACCGCTGGTACCTTGCCCGTGGGGATGACCCTGCATCGCCTATTGCTGGTTATGGTTTTAACGATCGTGATGTGTAGTCTCTCCGGTTTAATTTCCCTCCAAAAAGTGATGAGAGCGGATCCGGCACAAGTTTTCTAAGACCATCCCCCAGCCCAGACCCGGAAAAGTTGCTCGCTGGATTGACGCAACCATGAGCGATCGATCTCCCCTCCAGACACCTGTGACCAGGAAAATGGAGCCCTAGCAAATCCCCCGAACACCCCCGCAAAACACAACAGCAATGGGTTGAAGGGGTCTGAGTAACAAACAAGATGATGAGCTTGAGCCAGGATCAAGCGGAGATGGTCACTCCGCCAGGTTAACCAGAGGGCTATACCGATCGCCTTGAGATCGGCGGAACTCTCCGCGAGGTCTGGAGCCCTTTGCCAGTCCTCCAGACCTTGAGCCAGGGTTGCCGCGTTCTGGGTGAGTTGAACCGCCTGCTGCCATACCGCTTGGGCGGCAGGAAAAGGGCTTAAGCGTGAGGGGATAGAGTTGGTGAGACTAGATTCTGGGGTGCCAGATTCTACTGAAAAGCTAGAACTCAATTTCTCAAACCCCTCAAACAGCAGCACAATACGGGGATCCGGTTGTTGGCTCAACCAGTCTTGCTGGCTCACCCCATCCTCCAGTAAAACCCAGATCCAGGGGAGAGCGCAGAGCACAGACCATTCCCCCTCCTCCAAGGTGGAGGGCGGGGTCAAAGGACGATCGAGATGACTCACCTGCAAAATATTTTGCTGGAGAAGGTTCCAGTAGCGATCGGTAGAGGTGGTCGTGACCGCTTGATAGGCGGAGCACCCTAAGGCTAACCCAGCCAGACCAGACTCAAACCGTTGCGCGAGGCTCGGGGGAAAGGGGGAAAACAACATGGGGTAAGTTTTGGAGATTAAGGTGGGAGATTAAGGGAATTCTCAGTCTGAGCGGCTGGATTTATTGGGGCGGCAACCCAGTCAGATGGCACGGATGACGTGCCCTAGGAGCGCTACATTTTTTAGTAAAGTTTGATGAAGAAAGCGCCTTCTCCTTTACCCTATCCCTTATATTAATAGGTAGCAGGTTCCATTCACCTAATTTCCCAAGAGGAGGAAAACATCTGAATTCAATCTGTTTGAGTCAACTCCTAGCGAACACCCATCAAGTAAATTCATACTTCTCAAAGTGATTAAGGGGAGATAACTCCTACCTATAGCTCAGTGATTAGCGGGTTAGGCAGTCTCCATATACTGTTAAGATAATAAAGAGAAGTTCCTGGATTTCGAGGTGGGTGTTCTGCTGTGCAAAACTCCTTAACGATCGCTCCCCGTCAGTTGAAACTGATGCTACGGTTGCTAAGCTATCCGAATTACCGTGCCCCTTTAGACAAGCTCAAGTTTCAAGCGAATATTACCCTTCCAGAACGGGTTCGTCTTTGCCAAGATCTGCGAGAGCGCGGCTGGCTAGATTTTCAGCAAGAAATTCAAAATTTTACCTTAGCGGCTCCCGGACAAGTTCTGTTGAAGTTGGATAGCCGATCTCTCCCGGTTACCCCCGATGAGCGCTTAATTTTAGAAGCCAGTCACAAAAATCTCTTAACCTTAGAGGCCCTGCCTCCCAAAGTTCCCGCCGACGATCGCTTACGTTTGGTGCGAAATTTAGTGGATCGGGGCTTGCTTAAGGTCAAAAAGTACCAAATTACGGACGTTTGGCTAACCCCTACAGGGTTGTTCTATTTACGGGATGAGTGCCAACCCCAAGGCCATACCCCTTGGCTGAGTGGTGATTTACTCGGGCTTTATTTACAGTTTTTGCGATCCGCCTTTGATCCGACCCAAACCGCTACTTGGCAATCCCAAGACCTCTTAGATGGGGAAAAAATCCTGCAGATTATTCAAGATCTTAATCGGGATCTGAACACCGATAATTATCTGCCTCTCTTTTACTTACGGGAGAAAGTCCAGCCGCCTCTCAGCCGCGAAGAGTTGAATCAAATTCTCTACCAGTTGCAACGGAACGATCGTCTAGAACTCTGCTCTATCCAAGAAGTGAGCGCTTATACTCCCCAACAACTGAAAGCCGCAATTCCACAGAGAACCGGAGGATCCCTATTTTTCGTCAGCCTAGTCTCCTAAGTTTGCGGGGATCCCCTGAAGGGGACTGCCAGTTTAGTGTAAATTAGGGATAACGCGCTGTTGTTGGTAAGCTATGCAACTGACCCCCCAGGAAAAAGATAAGCTTCTCATTTTTACCGCTAGTCTTTTGGCTGAGCGTCGCAAGGCAAAAGGGTTAAAATTAAATTATCCTGAAGCTATTGCGTATATTTCTGCTGCCATTTTAGAAGGGGCACGGGAAGGGCAAACCGTAGCGGATTTAATGCAATACGGCCGAACCCTTCTAACCTCCGCCGATGTGATGGAAGGCGTTGCCGCCATGATTCCAGAAGTCCAAGTTGAGGCAACTTTCCCGGATGGCACCAAGCTGGTCACGGTTCACGATCCGATTCTCTAAACCCGACCAACCGAAGGCAGGAGAGCGTCTAGTTCCGTTCCAGCGGAAAGTCCTTTAGAAACGGCTGAGTGGATTGTTTTGAATACTTTTTGGCGAAATCTACGTCGATCGTGGCAACCGGAGCAAAGCCTGCCTCCGGAACCCAAACAGGAGCCTTCAAGCCGTTGGGCGTGGGTTTTACCCAATAAACTTGCGGTTGGTGCCTTTCCGGAATTGAGAGATTTAGAAGAATTGAAAAATAATGGGTTCCAAAGCATCCTAACCCTCTGTAATCCACAGGAAGCACAACTGGATCCTGCTTTTACCGAAGCCTTTCATTGCCTACAATATTCTTTACCGGATAGTCACCAAGCTAAACCCTTGTTAGTTCAGGATTTAGGGATAGCGGTAGATCTGTTAGCGCAAGCCTTGAGTACTCAGGGAACAACCTATGTACACTGCTTGGCAGGGGTGGAACGATCGCCTACGGTCTGTGTTGCTTATCTCTGTCATTATCAAAACCTTCAGGTGTGGGAAGCCTTGAACTGGCTCAAAAATATTCATGGTCGTACCGGGATTACCTCGGAACAGTTAAAGGTGATTTCCAACTACTTGGTGGAGGTGAGGAAAGACTAGTTGTTCCTAACGTTGCCAGAGGTTTGACAGACTGTATATGAAACAACAGAACCCAGATCACACTGGATTATTCCCCTGCATCTGATCATGGATTAAGCCGATCGTTTTCCTTCAATAACATCTAGGGCATCTAGGAATCACACCCAGAGGGGTTATGCCTTGAGGATTGGCAGGCTACGCTCCCCATTTTGCTTATTCTGCTGAGCTTGTTTACCTGGTTTGTTTGCCTAACCAGATCCGAAGGTCGATAGTGTGGCTACTTATTTCTAGCATTGTTTTGTTATTTTCTTGATTTTTCTAATGAATTTTTTATTTTTCTCTGATCATTCAGACCTTAATATTTTAATTAGCTTGGGATGCATTAGTGTCGTGAGTTGGTTTATCAGTACCCTGTCCGGTGGGGGCAGTTCTCTGCTGATTATGCCCATGCTGGGTTTATTCCTGGGAACTAAAGCAATTCCTCCGGTGACCACCATCGGGGCGATCGTGGGCAATAGCGATCGGGGGATTGCCTATCGTCGGTATATTCGCTGGGACGTTATTTTATGGGAAACGCCAGGTGCCTTAGTGGGGAGTTTTTTAGGAGCTTTTATTTTAAGCCGGTTACGGGTTGACTACTTAGGGGCGATCGTGGGGGGCTTTCTGGTTTTTTCTACCCTGTATTTCTTGTATCGGAAAAATCAGGGGGTAAAAACATTCAAGATGAAGGTTTACTATTTTTTACCGGCAGGCTTCTGTTATGCCACATTGTCTAGTGTGATTGGCAGTATGGCTCCCGTTTTAGGGCCTTGTTATCTGAGCTTAGGGTTAGAAAAAGAAGCTTTATTAGGCACGCAAGCCGTGGCCCGGTTGGTGGTTAATCTGGCCAAGCTCCTCGCCTATTCTCTGTTTGGCTTACTCACCCATCAATATATTCTCTACGGCTTATTCATCGGGCTGTGTGCCCTGCCAGGGAACTGGTTAGGAAATGCCCTGCTCGAAAAAATGAGTGAACAACAGTTCAGACAAGTGGTGATGTTTTTTGTCTTTTGCAGCGGGCTGCTGATGTTGTGGCAAAACATGCGGTATATTGCCATTTAATGCCGCTAACTTAAGGCGGAAGCGTGCGACACACTCTTCCATTAAATTTTTTCGTTTTCCGTGGAAAACCCCATTTAATTCAGGGCCCCCCCTCACTATACTCTTATCGCCGAGAGGCACGGAATAGCTTGGGAGTTATCCCCGTAACTTGGCGAAATTGCTTACTGAGGTGGCTATGACTATTAAATCCACAGGCCAACGCAATCTCAATTAGGGGACGATCGCTGTCTTGCAGGAGGTGTTTTGCCCGTTCAACCCGCTGTTGTATCAAGTATTGGTGGGGAGAAATACCCAAGGATTGCTTAAACATACGACTGAAGTGAAATGGACTCATCCCCAGTACACCCGCCAGATCTGCCAACTTGATTCCTGTGTCTAAAGTGGCATCGATATAGTCCAAGACTTGGTTGAGTTGGTAAGCGGATAAGCCGCCCCTCAAGTGGGGGAGAGCAGCGTGAGTCGTTCCATAATGGCGCAAAAGTTGGACTGCCAAAACATTAGCCAAGGAGTCTAGATAAAGGGGGCCATTTGCTTCCCGTTGTTGTAACTCCCCTAGCAGCAAAGTTACGATCGCTTCGATTTGACGATTCTGACTCTGAAACGTAGGCACAATGTAGAGACGATCGCTATTCTGGTTCAGGGTCTCCTCTGCTACCCGTTGCAGGAAAGCCACCGAAATTTGAATGTGTAAACAATCTTCTTGCCCAGCCCAACGGACAAATAAAGGTGTTTGAGCCGGTGTGATCAACATCTCTCCAGGTCGATAAAGCCCGGTATGGGTTTTGCCATCTTGCTGCTGAAGATATTGCAGGGGCCGTGAATTTAAATGGATAAACAGGCTATGCCATTCTTGCTGCTGATACTCCCCTTCCCCTGGCGGAAAACAGAGATGTTCTAGGTGAATCACGTCTGTCCCCAGGGAACGGTTCGGCTCAATCAGTGGTGATATTTCAGGATCTGCAGCGGGTTGGGATTGAGGCAGAAACATCAGCTCAACTCATCACGATGGAGGAATAGTCATCTCTAGCCCTGCATCCATCGGCTGGCACTCTCCTCTACTCGGGGTAGAGGTGGGGTTTCCCGCTCCCGGTAGCAAATCCGCCCGTTATACTAGATGACGCGCCTTTACCGATTTGTATACGAAGGAATCCAAGAGTATGGTAACCACTCAACTTTCTGCCCAAGATTTATTCCGTAATGCTTACGAAAACCGTTACACCTGGGATACGAATTTCCCTGGCTATACCGCTGATGTGACCTACAAAGTGGGAGAGCAAACCTTTGTGGGGCAGGTGCAAATCTCTGCTGATCTCAAACCCAGTGTGATGGACATTGCCGATGAAGCAGCCCAAAAGGCAATTCATGGCCAACTCTTTGAAATCTCAATTCACCGCATCCGCCGCAGCTTTGAGGAAACCCACGGCAAAAATACTTTTCGCTATGGCAAAACCTTAGAAAATGGTGCAGTGGAAATTCTCATGGGCGGCAAGTCCGAAGGTGATCGCTATGAACTGCGTAATAATGAAGTGTCTATGGTACATCGCCATATTCATGGAGTTGTCGTCACTATTCACACCTTTAGTAGCCACGATACCGGCGAAGGCTACCTCTCCCACCGCTATGACTCGGTATACCATGACCCCCAAACCGGCGAACAGAAAGGGGGACACAATGAATTTGAGGATGACTATGAAAAGGTGGGCTCCTACTTCTTGCTGAATCGCCGCTGGATTCGCACAGAAGGAGAACCGGATCAGGAATTTTGCTTCAGCGGTTTTCAACTCTTAGGCTAAGGCTAGGCTAAGGCGATCGGAAGCCTGCCGTTAGGGAGGGGATCCTCATCAGTATCCTGCACAATCCAAAACTGGGTTAGGCTCTCTACGTAGGGGTAGACTCTACGCAGGAGTAGAAATTATGGCGGGCGGCGCAGCCGTTCGCCACGGTTCTCGTGCCACAATGCTCAACCGTGGCTCCCACCCTCACCGCTTAAGGTATCTTCAAACTATGGCCAGTGCATCCCCAGACTTAACCCTGATCGTCGATATGGTGACGGTTTTAGGATCCGCAACGATCGTAGGGTATGGGGCAAACCGCTTGGGGCAGCCGGTACTCTTGGGGTATTTGTTGGGGGGCATGATTGTTGGCCCGGCAGGATTGCACTGGGTGGGGGAACACGGTGAAATTCAGGTTTTAGCGGAAGTGGGGGTGGCGTTGCTCCTCTTTGCCCTCGGGGTGGAATTTTCCCTCAAGGAACTCTTGCGAGTCCGGACTATTGCTCTGGGAGGGGGCAGTTTACAAATCCTCTTCACGATCGTTTTAGGGGGGGCTTTAGCCTACGTCACGGGCTGGGTCGAAACGATTCCCACGGCCATTTTTCTGGGATCCGTGTTATCCCTCTCCTCCACCGCTGTTGTGCTCAAAAGTTTAATTGAGCGCAATGAAGTCCAAACCATCCATGGCCAGATCATGCTAGCCCTGTTGGTGGTGCAGGATTTAAGTCTGGGCTTAATGCTGGCCATTTTACCGGCATTAACGCAGCCCCCGGAGGTTTTAGGGCAAGCGCTGGGAATCGCCGCCGTCAAAGTTCTCGTCTTTATGGGGGGAGCCCTCCTGGCTGGTAAATATTTAATTCCCACCCTGGTGCGCCAGTTGGCCCGTAGTGGCTCTCAAGAAATTTTTCTCCTCGGCATTTTGGTAATTTGCCTCGGCATTGCTTTAGTGAGCGATCGACTGGGGTTAGGCATTGCCATGGGAGCCTTTGTGGCGGGGTTAATGATTTCCAATATGGAGTATGCCGATCATGCCTTGGATCTCGTGTTACCGATGCGGGATGTCTTTGCGACGGTCTTTTTTGCCTCCATTGGCCTCCTCATTGATCCCGTCTTTTTGTGGCAACAGGATTGGATCTTAATGGGTTTAGTGACGATCGTGATGGTGGGTAAAGCCTGCCTCGTCACGGGACTGGTGCGAGTCTTTGGTTATCCCCTCAAAACAGCCTTAACCGTAGGCTTAGGAGTCAATCAAATCGGGGAATTCTCCTTTGTCCTCGCGGGAGTTGCCCAAAGCCAAGGCTTATTTTCCCCCAGCCTGTATAACCTGGCCCTCGGGACAACGGCAGCCACCTTACTGATCACTCCGTTTTCCATTAAACTCACCCCCTACTTTATCCAGTGGCTAGAACGAGTCTCCTGGCTGAATCGCTGGTTTAACCTCACCCCCAAGCCTCGTCTTTTTGGTCTCGAAGAAAGGCTGCGTAATCATGTCGTTGTGGTGGGCTACGGCCGAGTGGGACAGACCCTAGTGCGAATGCTCTACTTTCAGGGCTACCCCATTTTGGTCATTGACAACAATGAAGCGGTACTGCAAACCCTACGGGATCGGCAAATCCCCTACCTCTTTGGCGATGCCTCCAGTCTAGTGGTACTGGAAAAAGCAAACCTCCATCAAGCCATGGCCATGGCGATCGCCTTACCGGATCCCGTGGCTACCCGTCTCACCCTCGATCGCGCCCTCAGTTTAGCGCCAGACTTAGATGTGACGGTACGGGCCCACCTCAAAAACGAAATCGAATCCCTCTACCAACTCGGAGCCCAGGAAGTGGTGCAACCGGAATTTGAAGCCGCCCTGGAAATGGGAGCCCACATGCTCCTCCAACTGGGAGATTCCGCCTATGCCGTCCAACAAGTGGTACAACGCTACCGCACGGGGCACTACCGGGAAATAGTGCCGGAGCGGGCCACCTACTGGAACTTACGGGAATTGGAGTTAGCCCTAGAAGGGTTGACCCATCACTGGTACGAAATCCATATTGGCAGTCCTCTCAATGGTTTAACCTTAGGAGAAGCCAATGTACGTCGTCAGACCGGAGCTACAATCATGGCCATCGATCGCGATCGGCTTTATCAATACCCCACCGGGGAAATGACGATTCAAGCAGGCGATCGGTTATTAGTGGTGGGGGGATCTCAAGAGCATCACCACTTTTCCAGCTTACTCAAAGGGATCAACCCAGATGTCTCGTAATCCCCACGATCAATTTGCCAAGCAATTTTTGGAAGAACTTCTGGCCCCCTTTGGCCAAGTGGAATTAAGTCGAGAAATTCTAGGGGAATCCCGTTGGGTGGATCTTTGGTTTCAGCCCGTGACCCAGGAATTCCAACCTGCCGCGATCGATCTAGGGCTATTGGGCAGAATGACGGAAACCCCTTGTCTATTGGGACCTTATCGCAATGCACCAGACTTTGATGATATCCGCAGTTGTCTGAGCAAGCTCTATGCTGTCATTGCCGATCAAAAACGTCGAGATTCCTCAATTCAAGAAACGGATCTACCGTATCTCTGGATTCTGGTGCCAACAGTTTCGGAGGCATCTTGGGAATACTGCGGTGCAGTTCTTGAGCCTACTTTCCCCTCCGGTTGTTATACCTTGCCACGCTTGTTTCGGACTTACATTATTGCCATTCACCAATTGCCTAAAACGTCCACAACCTTGTGGTTGCGGCTGTTAGGCAAGGGGCGTTGTCAGAGTGAAGCGATCCGGGAAGTTATCGCTCTACCGAACCCTGCCCCCCGTCGAGATCTTGCTTTAGAATTATTAGTGAACTGGAAAATTGCCCTAGAAATACTTCCCCAACCACCAGAAGATGAGGACACAGTTATGGCTTTAAGTCAGGCTTACCGGGAATGGGAACTCAAAACAATCCAAATTGGAGAACAACGAGGCATCCAAATTGGAGAACAACGAGGACTTGAGCAACAGCGGGGAATGCTCTTGGACTTATTGCGGATGGAGTTGGAGATTAAGTTTGGGGAGCAAGGCTTAGCTCTGATTCCCTTTTTAGGAGAGGTGGAAGGACTGACCGATTTATACGAATTGCTCAAAGCTATTAAACCCATGACAACCTGGGAGCAGATGCAAGACTGGTGGTTCGATCGCTTAGCCACCATGATGGCTGAGGGCGATCGGCTTGACCCGTGGTTAGGGGTAGCTTTGAAGCTCCAATTTCCGGAACAAGATGGGGCAGCTATCGAGGCACTTCGGCAAGAACTGAGTCTGCTAGAGTGGCAAGACGCACGGCGCAGGCTCCGCACTGGAAATTGATCAGACCGGTACACAGTAGGGAACTAACCATTTGGAGTAACCGACGTTTCAGCAAGCTTTTCACTAAAACGATATTCTGCGGGGAGTCTCCCCCCTTAGGTCTTAGGGACTAAGTCGGCCTACAACTCCCCCCCAAAGCTATTTTGAGACATCACATAGTGATCGCCCCAACAAACCAGCACTATATACAACTCACAAAACTCTATTCAAACCAATTTTCGATTTTAAGTGTTGTAAAGTTTTGATAATCACTAATATTCCTTGTGACAAGAATTAGGTTATTAACCTTGGCAATTGCAGCAATTTGTCCATCAACATAAGATGGTGGTTGCCCAGTCATTATTAACTTAGCTCGTTCTAGAGAAAACCACTCAGCAGTTTTATCGTCATAGGGGAGAATGGGTAAGTTCGGCTGTATCGTTTCAAAAAGATAAGTCTCAAGTTGCTGCTTACGACGAGTAAAGGTTCATACCCCCCCCTTTCTAAGTTGCAACAAAACCCTATAATTCTCAATAAATCTTGAGGTGAGGGATTTCCCCGATCGGATATATTACATTCAGACCAAATGCAGAAAAAA
>JBEAPM010000363.1:0-3953 GCA_041164445.1 Cyanobacteriota bacterium | reverse complement strand
AGAGGTTATGGGTTTAGAAATGTTAAAAGATTTGAACTGCGTTCTCTAATTTGTTGGCACTTTACGAAATGCAGTCCATAGATAACTATTTTTGTCAAGCATATTAAATCCAGAAGAGCCTGATTTATTGCTAGTCAAACGGATTACTCGTCTCATTCCTGGAGATGGTGGAGCAGATATTCCTTACACGGGTTTTGTCGATGATGGTGAAGATAGAAATGGAGATGGTACAAACGACAATAGTGATCCAGGTTGGCCTAGCGCAACTTATACATCTGGAGAAGTTAGCATTCAAGCTAGCCCTGAGGATCAGATCGAATATACAATTTACTTCTTGAATACTGGCGATGGATCAGCTAGTAATGTCCAGATTTGTGATGCATTTAATGACTTTATAACGTATCTTTCTTCTACTTATAATCCCTTTGTCACCAATGCTGGTATTGAACTTAACTTTAATGGTTCTAGTACCTATTTAACAGGCATTAATGATGGAGATCAAGGTCAATTTATAGAGGCAGGAAATGTCTCGGGATGCCAGATTGATAATCCTGCTAATCCTAATCAGAATCCCCTTGACTTGATACCTTTAGCTAATCCCAACGGAACCATACGACTGGATCTGTCTAGTAATATCAGTCCCACTACCGGCACAGGAACTCCCCTTGATTCCTATGGGTATATTCGTTTTCGCGTTCAAGTGGAATAGGAGAATCAACCCATGAGCACCTCGATTGATTGTGACGGGCAGTGCAGTCGTCCGTCACAACACATTATTCTCCAGTGGGTGCTAGGAAAAAGTTTTGAATTTTTCGAGGTTTCCCCATAGAGATTTCTGTATGTCAGATAGTAAAGTTGTTATTCATGTAGGCCTTCAAAAAACAGCATCAACATATCTGCAAAGTGAGTTTTTCCCAAGGCTCAGCGATATTGTTTATATTGGTAGACCCTATACGCAGGAAAATTATGCCTTCAATACTCTTCAATATGCCGATAGATCTTTGTATGAACCCACGGCGCTCAGTCAAGAGATTGAACGTATAAAAGAGATTGCCCAGGACAAGCCCATATTAATATCGGATGAACTTTTTTCTGGGTATGCCTTCTATAACTTCATTAATCGAGGTTTAATTGCGGAAAGACTTAGCGAAGTTGTTCCGAATGCAGAAATAGTACTATTCCTTCGAGGTCAAGTCGATCTGATTATTTCTTTGTATAATCAGTACGTCAAGACAGGGTGGATACATAAAAAGTTAGATCAGTCTTTTTTGCAAAGACCGGGGAAGGGTTTCTCTCTTGAACAGTGGCTTAAAGGTAGGCGAAAATGGAATATCTATAATAGATTTATTTTCCATCACTCAGTTTGTACGCCTGAACATTTTCGCTATACTAAACTCTATTCACTGTACGCTCAGTTATTCCGAAAAGTTCATGTATTTCTGTATGAGGATTTTGACAAAAATCCGGAAGTATGTCTTTCTAGAATAGCTTCAATTTTATCCGTAAATACATCTAATGATGTAAGTCATAATCTAGAAAAAACAGTCAACAAAAGGCTTGATAGTCATCAGTTGCGCCAACATCGTTTACTGAATAAACTAGAGCCCCTGGGTATACATCAAAAAGGTATTATGCAGTTCCTTACTAAATTTATTTCAACTTATATGGGTGATCATAGTAGTAGTAATTTAACTCATGTTATTTCTTTAATTCAAGAATCTGAGTTGTTTGAGGATAATCGAATCCTGAATACAAATTTTAATTTCGGAATGGAACAATACCCTAAGTCATATTTTGGAGAATGATCAATGACTAGCCAACATCTCGATCGTTCCGTCCTTAAGAACCTGGAGAGCGTCAAAACCATGGCTGATGTTTTACTGAAAACCCCTGAACAAGCCCAAGATCCTGCGGTTCTTCACTCTGTTGAACTCAGCATAAACACTAGCTCAGGCATCGAAATCCCTTTGAACCTTTCAACTTAATGTCAAAGCTGATAACTTCTGTACAGCCTGCCTGTCGAGACCTTACCCCAATCAGATAGTCTGCAAAATCAGCCTTACCCTGCTGGTATTGTTGTAACGCATGGTTAATTGTTGAGCGATTTTCAAACTCAAAAGCAGCGCTATGCAGCATAGCGTCCAATACATTTGTAACTTCATCTTTATCAAAGCTATAGGTTCTTCCTCGGAGCACCCAAACTAACTCGCAGATAACCATATTGGTAATGAAGCAAGGTTGATTCTTTTGAATAACAGTGACAGCTTGTTACCATTGTTGCTCGTCATCACGAGTGAAGTACCGGACAAGAATATTGGTATCAAGTCCAATCATTGGCAGCCTCAGCAATAACAGCATCCATATCTTCTAAAGAAACTCGCTGCATATCAGGGCGATGGAGAATGCCGGATAAGCTTTCTACCGCAACATTGAGGGGTAAGATTTTGACTTGTCCCTCTTCATCAATAACAAACTCGACTCGACTGCCACTCACTAACTTGAGATGTACCCGAATTTCCTCAGGCAAAGTAATTTGTCCAGTATCGGTCACGGTTGTACTGAGCATTGCTAAAATCACTTTCTACGGTGGTGCTTTACACTAACACATCTTGCAACTGATATAAATATCCCCCCAGGCATCAAGGGTATAAGCGATCGTTGCTGCACTACATCTATGCTGAGGGTGCTGCATAATAAAAAGCGATCGTTCCGTCCTTAAGAACTTGGAGAGCGTCAAAACCATGGCTGATGTTTTAGTGAAAACCCCTGAACAAGTCCAAGATCCTGCGGTTCTTCTCGAATCTGTTGAACCCGATCGTCATCCCCTGCTCCTGGATGTGAGCAATGCGGTATTACGAGTTTCGTCAGAGGATTTTGATCAACTCTGTTTGGACAATCCTGATTTACGGCTTGAATTAACCAAGGAAGGAGAATTAATTGTTATGACTCCAGCAGGCGGTGAAAGCAGCAAAAAGAATTTTGATTTAGCGGTGGAAGTTGGCATTTGGAATCGCCAAAACAACCTGGGAGAAGCGTTTGATTCTTCCTGTGGTTACGATTTTACAGCGATCGGTGGGGGGAAGTTATCACCCGATGTGTCCTGGATTGAGAAGTCCCGGTTGGAAGAGGTGAGCCTTCAAGGGTTTATTCCCGTTGTCCCGGATTTTGTGATTGAACTCCGCTCCAGAACCGACAACCTCAATCCTTTACAACAGAAAATGCAGGAGTATCGACGACTGGGAGTACGGTTAGGGTTACTGATTAATCCCCAACAGAAACAAGTGGAAATCTATCGTCCAGACCAAGAGGTGGTGGTGCTGGACTCACCGGAAGCGATCGATTGTGGTGAAGTCATGCCCGGTTTTATCCTGAGCATGGATGGCATTCTCTCTGATTGAATCGCCTGGACTACTTTCCTCCGGTGTTCGGCTGCAAAGGGCTGGTGGGAGGATACAATAGATTGCCCATCACACCTTTAATCTTTCTCCTCATGTCTGCACTGCTTTCCGATGCCAGTCAACGCCTCGATCGTGCCCTGCGCCATTTAGATCTCTCCGAAGATGCCATTCTCCACCTGCGATCGCCCAAAGCGAGTCTAAGTGTATCGATTCCCGTCCGCATGGATGATGGCACCCTCCAGGTTTTTCCCGGCTATCGGGTGCGCTACGACGATACCCGTGGGCCCACAAAAGGTGGGGTACGCTTCCATCCCCAAGTGAATTTAGATGAGGTTCAGTCCCTTGCCTTTTGGATGACCTTTAAGTGTGCGGCGCTGAACTTACCCTATGGCGGCGGCAAAGGGGGAATTACGGTGAATCCTAAGCTGCTTTCTCCCATGGAGCTAGAGCGTCTGAGTCGGGGCTACATCGATGCGATCGCTGATTTTATTGGGCCAAATGTGGATATTCTGGCACCGGATGTATACACGAACCCTCGCATCATGAGCTGGATGA
>JBEAPM010000362.1:0-8401 GCA_041164445.1 Cyanobacteriota bacterium | reverse complement strand
CTTTTCCGTTTCTGCCTGGGTTAATAGGAGATCTGTTTCTGAAGCGGTATGGTCATAATCAGATAAATTCCTATCCTCTCTCAGGACCGCTAGCTGAGTACTATAAGTGCTGGCATTATTAAAACCATCTGGAAGTCTTGTCTTCTTATGATCGTCTACATCAGTACTAAAGGAACCGTTCTCATGAAGATTCACAGCGCGTCGAACATTGTAAGCACCATAATAAAATCTGGAAATTCTTTGCCGCCAGTGTTGATGGGGCAAGTTTTTCGCAAAAATATAATGGGATTCTCCCAAATTAAATAACTGTTTGACGTTATCGTTAATCTCATCTTCTATAGCGTGACAAGCATCGAGATCTAAGATCTGGCGAAGGTTGGCAAGCATCCGTTGTGGGTTTGATGAAGCGAGTAAAAGGTGAGGCGATCGTAAACTCATAACCCATTGATGAATCTCTAGGCTTGTTCCTGATCATAGCAGGAGAAATAAGGAAATATTGATCTCCTGCTATAACGTTGAGCGTTAAGCGCTGTGATAATCCTGGAGGGGGGAAACCTCTAAGGTATGTTCCTTCAAGGCTCGCAGGGCTGCGACCGTGGCTTTGGCTCCCGCTACGGTGGTTACCGTGGGAATTTTGTAGGAAATCGCTGTACGGCGGATAGAGCGATCGTCTACTTGGGCGGCTTTACCAATGGGGGTATTGATAATGAGTTGGATTTGGTGGTTTTTGATGGCATCCAAAATGTGGGGACGACCTTCGTGAACCTTGAGCATTAAGTCCACCGTAATCCCTTTTTCCCAGAGGAAGCGGCGAGTGCCCATAGTAGCGACCACTTTGAAGCCTAGTTCCACAAATTCCTTCACCACCGGGACGATCGCTTCTTTTTCTCGATCGTTAATGGAAATAAAGACCGTACCGTCTTGGGGTAAACGTTGGGACGCAGCAAGCTGAGACTTGGCATAGGCCCGGCCAAAGTCTTTATCAATCCCCATACATTCTCCGGTGGAGCGCATTTCAGGGCCCAGCAGCACATCCGTTCCCACAAAACGATCGAAGGGTAAAACCGCTTCTTTGACGGCAATATGATCGGGAATCAGTTCACGGGTAAAGCCTAGCTCTGCCAGGGTTTTGCCGGACATTAGCCGCGAAGCTATTTTGGCTAAGGGCGCACCGATCGCTTTGGAGACAAAGGGCACTGTCCGCGAGGCACGGGGATTGGCTTCGAGGATGTACACCTGGTCGTTTTGCACCGCAAACTGGATATTCATCAGCCCGATCACCTTGAGGGCTTTGGCTAATTTGATTGTCCAGTCCCGAATGACTTGCAGCACTGACTCATTGAGGGAGACGGTGGGCAAGGAGCAAGCGGAGTCGCCGGAGTGAATCCCCGCCTGTTCAATGTGCTCCATGATGCCGCCAATCACCACTTCACCGGTAGCATCCGCCAGCGCATCTACGTCTACTTCAATGGCATTTTCTAAAAACTTATCGATCAGAATCGGGTGATCCGGTTCCACCTGGACGGCTTGCGTCATGTAGCGTTCTAGCTCTGCATCGGAGTAGACAATTTCCATGGCCCGTCCCCCTAGGACGTAACTGGGCCGCACCACTACGGGATAGCTGATGCGCTTAGCAATGTTCAGGGCTTCTTGATAACTCCGGGCAATGCCATTGGGGGGCTGGAGGATGTCCAATTCATGGAGAATTTTCTCGAAACGCTCCCGATCTTCTGCGGTATCAATGGAGTCGGGAGAGGTACCCCAAATTTTGGTAGGAATGGGTTCCGGGGGATTGTCTAAATAGGCTTGGAGGGGTACCGCCAGTTTGAGGGGGGTTTGTCCTCCAAATTGAACAATGACTCCCTCCGGACGCTCCACTTCCAAAATGTTTAGAACATCTTCCTTGGTGAGGGGGTCAAAGTAGAGACGATCGCTGGTGTCATAGTCGGTAGAGACGGTTTCGGGGTTGGAGTTCACCATAATGGTTTCAAAGCCGTCTTCCTGCAGGGCAAAAGAGGCATGACAACAACAGTAGTCAAACTCAATCCCTTGACCAATACGATTGGGCCCACCGCCCAAAATCATCACTTTGCGACGATCGGAGGGCTTCACTTCCGATTCTGGATTGACGATGGTGGATCCTTCTCCACTGATCACCTCCGTTGGGGATTCGTAGGCGGAGTAGTAATAAGGGGTATAGGCTTCAAATTCCGCCGCACAGGTATCCACCGTTTTATAGGTGGGGACAATGCCTAGGGATTTGCGGTAGGTGCGAACCTCATCTTCGTGGGTACGGGTCGCAAAGGCAATTTGACGATCGCTAAAGCCCTGTTGCTTAATTTCTAAGAATTGCTCCGCCGTCAACTCCGTGAGTTTATGACGGGTCAAGAATTTTTCAGTCCTCAAGAGACCTTCCAACTTTTCTAGGAACCACGGATCGATGGCGGTCAGTTCAAACAACTCCTCCACCGTCATGCCAAGGAGCATCGCCTGACGCAAACGGAAAATCCGATCGGGGTTGGGGGTGCGTAGTTGGGGTTTAAGTTCTTGCAGACTGGGTAGTTTTTCTTCTTTGTCGCAACCCCAGCCGGATCGACCAATTTCTAGAGAACGCAGGGCTTTTTGGAAAGACTCCTGAAAGGTGCGCCCAATGGCCATGGCTTCCCCAACGGATTTCATTTGGGTCGTGAGTACCGGTTCTGTACCGGGGAATTTCTCAAAGGCAAAGCGGGGAATCTTGGTTACCACATAGTCGATCGTGGGTTCAAAGGAGGCAGGGGTTTGCTTGGTAATATCGTTGGTCAACTCATTGAGGGTGTAGCCCACTGCCAACTTGGCCGCAATCTTCGCAATGGGAAAGCCCGTAGCCTTCGACGCTAGGGCGGAGCTGCGGGACACCCGAGGGTTCATTTCAATGACAATGAACTCGCCATTGGTGGGATCCACGGCGAACTGAATGTTGGATCCCCCCGTTTCTACACCAATCTCTCGGATAATTTTAATTGAGGCATCCCGTAAGCGTTGGTATTCCTTGTCGGTGAGGGTTTGGGAGGGAGCCACCGTAATGGAGTCCCCGGTGTGAACCCCCATGGGATCCAGGTTTTCAATAGAACAGATAATCACCACGTTATCTGCCAAGTCCCGCATCACCTCTAATTCGTATTCCTTCCAGCCCAGAAGGGATTGCTCCACCAGCACCTGACTCATCGGGCTAGCATCCAACCCCCCCGCCACGATCGTTTCAAACTCTTCCTGGTTATAGGCAATACCGCCACCGGTTCCCCCTAAGGTAAAGGCGGGGCGAATAATTAAGGGATAACTGCCAATTTGCTGGGCCAGTTCCCTCGCTTCTTCCAACGTAGTAGCAATGCCAGAAGGACAGACCGGCACCCCAATGCGGGCCATGGCTTCCTTAAAGAGCAAGCGATCCTCCGCCATTTCGATCGCCGGTAACTTTGCACCAATTAACTCCACCCCCAAGCGATCGAGTACGCCCATCTTCGCCAAAGACACGGCGGTATTCAGCGCCGTTTGTCCTCCCATCGTTGGCAGAATCGCATCGGGGCGCTCCTTTTCCACCACCTTCGCCACCAATTCTGGTGTGAGGGGTTCCACATAGGTGCGATCCGCCATCTCTGGATCCGTCATAATCGTCGCGGGGTTGGAATTCACCAGCACCACCTCATAACCCTCTTCCCGCAAGGCTTTACAGGCTTGGGTACCAGAATAGTCAAATTCGCAGGCTTGGCCAATGACAATGGGGCCAGACCCCAGCAACATAATTTTGCGTAAATCAGTACGACGGGGCATAGGAGCAACTCTTCCAATAAATCCCGCCTATTTTACAAGGAATCTGGACGGGGCACGATCGCTCTGCGTCAGGATTTCCGGAAATTTTCCAAAAAAATTTAGAAAAACCAGGGAAGGGAACGATCGCTGATCCGCCGAGAATGAATTAGGAACTAGTCGATCATTGCGGAGGAACGGCATAATGAACATCCCTAATCTAATCGCAATACAAAATCAATTCAAGGGTACCTTGATCCCTAGATCCTCTCATTAATTTCTGTACCAGGCTTTTGTTATTTTCTCCTCTCGGATAGGGCTTTCCACTGAAGGCGAAAAAATGTAATGGAAGAGTACAGAGCGCCGCACCCTTAAGCCTTAAGTTGATAGTCGAACTGTTGTAGTAACGCTTCTCGATTGGGAAAATAGCGATAAATGGTGCGAGCAGAAACGCCTGCCAACTTTGCAGCATCAGGAATTGAAAAATACTGTCGAGTGAATTGGCGGGGTATCCACTCGTAAAGGTTATAAATTTAAAGCTGCCAGTAAACGATCGATTTCCGCTTCTAGGGTTAAATAATGCACACAGGCTCGCACACAGTCAGGATTAGCCAGTTTACGCAGAAAAATACCTTGATCTTCAAGTTGCCGAACTAATTGGGCACTGGTGCCCCGTTCCCACCGGAAAGAAACTAAACCGGATTGAGGGGGGTGGTTCAGCAAACAGGTGATCCACGATCGCTGTTGTAGTTCCTGCCATAACCCTTGACTCAGGTGCAAAATGCGCTGAAAGCGATCGTGATCGGTGCCCCAGCGATCGTGAACCGTAATCGCCGTACTCAGGGCCGCATAAAGAGGATAGGCAGAGGTCGCCACTTCAAAGCGGGCTGCACTGGTTTTCAAGCCTTGAATCTGCCCCTGTTCATCTAACAGGAGGCCACGCCAGCCCTGGGCAGCCGGAGTAAGGGAAGCGATCGTTTCCGGAGCCACATACAATCCCCCGACTCCTTCGGGCCCACACCACCACTTATGGCCCGTAAAGGCGTAAAAATCCACGTCTAAGGCTGCGAGGTTCAGGGGCAATAGTCCCGCAGACTGGGCCGCGTCAATGATCAGATACAGGGGATGCCCCTGCTGTTGGGCAAACTGACGGCAGGTCTGACTGATCTCCTCTAGAGGTAGACAGAACCCGGTATTCCAGAGGACATGGCTCAGCACAACGGCCCGGGTAGTGGGGGTGAGGGCCGCAGCGATCGTCTCCAAGGCTTCACTGGCAGACTGAACCTTGAGCAGGGAACAGGTTTGTAGGGTTAAGCCAAACCGGGATTGGAGTTCCTGCACCGTTGCGATCACGCTGGGATGTTCACAGTCCGAGAGCAAAATGGTATCTCCCGCCTGCCAGGGGATACTCCAGAGTGCAATGTTACAGCCGCTCGATACGTTTTCCGTCAGGGCGATCGTCTCAGCCCCTACCCCTAGATTCTGGGCGAGGGTGTTGCGCAGGTTTTGGACAATGGACTGAACATAAGCTCCCGCCCCCAGGGAAAAGGGCCCTAACTGCTGAATTTCGGTATACACCGCGTTGAGGCGATCGATCGCGTCCTGGGGTAGGGGACCCTGTCCACCATAATTAAAATAGGCTTTAGCCCGATGGGGATTTTCTGACTGTAGGGCTGGAAAGCGCTGGCGCTGGGCGATGAGGTCAGCGGAGGTAGACATGGTAATGGCAATCCCTTGGTAACGTCTTACAGAGTTAGATCAAACTCAGCACCATGCTCTCACACCAGGGCGGGCACGGAGGCACCCTAATGCAAGCTAATGCAATTGCTGAAGCGAGGAGGCTTTCAGTTTAGTCTGGTAAGCTATTGAACTCCTACCTGCTGTGGCTTGCTGAGTGGATACTATGCCAAACCCCACTTTAAATCCCGATCTATTAACCTCCGATCTTGCTCATCCCATTGGAATGGGTGACCCCTTAGCAGTCTCGATCGTGATCCCCATTTACAACGAAGTCGAAAGTTTACCCCTCTTGCTGGAAACGATCGCCCAAACCTTGGTGGAAGCGCAGTTAGCCTACGAAATTATTTGTGTAGATGATGGCTCTAGCGATGGCTCCACCGCCTTATTAAGCCAACTCGCTCAGGAGCGATCGGATTTAGTGGCGGTGATTTTACGGCGCAATTATGGGCAAACTGCAGCGATGGCAGCGGGTTTTTCTCAAGCCAGTGCCGCAGCGATCGTGACCTTGGATGGCGATTTACAAAATGATCCGGCGGATATTCCCCTACTGTTAGCCAAGCTGGAAGAAGGGTACGACCTTGTGAGTGGTTGGCGCAAAGCCCGTCAAGACGCAGCGTTGACTCGGCTACTGCCTTCAAAAATTGCCAACTGGCTCATTGGCCAAGTGACCGGAGTCCGCATTCACGACTATGGCTGCTCCCTCAAAGCCTATCGTCAAGAACTGGTGCAGGACATGAATTTGTATGGAGAACTGCATCGTTTTTTACCCGCTTTAGCCTTCATTGAAGGGGCCCGCATCACCGAGTTACCCGTGCGGCACCATGCCCGCCGTTATGGCAGCAGCAAATATGGACTCGATCGCACTTTTCGAGTGATTATGGACTTATTAACGATCGTTTTTATAAAGCGCTTTTTGACCCGTCCGATGCACGTCTTTGGCTTACTAGGTTTAGGGTCTACCCTGTTAGGATTGGCGATCGGAATTTATCTCAGCTTTCTCAAACTGGTTTGGGGGCAAAGTATTGGCGATCGTCCTCTTTTGATTTTAATGGTCATTCTCATTTTGGCGGGGGTGCAGTTATTCAGTGTGGGACTGCTAGCAGAATTGTTAATCCGCACTTACCACGAATCCCAGGGCAGACCCATCTACCGGATTCGCAGTGTCACCCGTAAGGCAGCATCGTGAATTTTGGGGAACCTGCAACTGAAGCGCCGAGATCCCCGGTTTCTCGTAGAACGAAGCCCAATCACTTGATGCTAGTCCCCAGAAACCGGGGATCTGAGAAAAGTTGCACATCAGGTGTAGCTTATAATCAGGTATCCTGACCTACTGCAAGCTATGCCTGAGTTTCCCGACTTCTCAGCCCAGGGTTTACAGATTATCCGCGAATTGGGCCGCAATCCCGGCGGCGGTCGCGTTACCTATCTGGCCCGTACAGCCAAAGGCAATCCCATCGTCCTCAAACAATTCCAGTTTGCCAAAGGCGGTGATTGGGCAGGCTTCAAAGCGATCGATCGGGAAACCCAAACCCTTAAGGATCTCAAACATCCCGGTATTCCCCGCTACCTCACCAGTTTTGAAACCGACGATGGCTTTTGTCTGGTGCAAGAATATAAAGATGCCCGTCCCCTCTCGGAACCCCGCAGCTTCAACCCCGACGAAATTAAGCAGATCGCCACCGCATTGCTGAACATTCTGGTGTACTTGCAAGAGCGCATTCCTCCGGTTTTTCACCGGGACATTAAGCCGGAAAATGTACTGGTCAGTGATGATCTTCAGGTCTATTTGATTGACTTTGGCTTTGCCCGGATTGGTGGTGAAAATCTAGCCATGAGCAGCGTAGCCATGGGAACCTTTGGCTTTATGGCTCCCGAACAAACCCGCAATTTGCAACTCACCCCCGCCTCAGATCTTTACGGTTTGGGGTTAACCCTGGTGTGCGTCATTGCTCAGTTAAAATCCCATGAGATTGGCGAGTATGTGGATTGGAGTAATCAGTTAGACCAGAAAGCGATCGAAGCCAAAATCAAGGGCTGTAGTTTCCGTTTTATTGACTGGCTGAATCAAATGGTCGCCCCGGATCCTAAAAAGCGCTTTCCCGATGCGGCAGCGGCACTGGAAGCACTGAAACCCCTCTATGTGAAACGAACCCCGGAAGTCAAACTCAGTGCTCCCTCTCTGAATTTTGAAGCCACCAAAGTTGGGGAAAAACTGAGTCAAACCATTACCCTCACCAACTCAGTCCCGGAAACCGTCTTAGAAGGCTATTGGGAAGTGGCACCTCACCCCAACGATCCACCCCATACACCGGACAGTCATCCTTGGATTTCTTTTTCTCCAAAAACGGTTCAGGGCAATAAGGTTACCTGTACTGTTTCTGTAGATACTCATCAACTCCAGACCCAACGGAAGGGTAGCCGTGAGTTAATTTTTCACTCCAATGTCGAGCAAGAAAAGGTGTTTGTCGGGCTCGAAATTCAAACCGTTAAGTTATTACATTATTTCCCAAAGTTATTATATTTTTGGGAAATAATGTATTTTGGCATTTCTCTTTTTAATAGCAGTCTTTTAACATCGGGAGTGATTTTAGCAGTTCAAGTTGGGCAAGGTGATATGTCTGTAGGGACAGCTTTAGTTGTAGCTGGATTTATGTCTATTTTCGCTGGAGGTTGGGTTTTATCTAAGTCTGGTTCCGTAGGTAATGCTGGATCTGTGCTTGGATCTGTGAGCATTTTTGTAGCTATAGTTGTCATTTGGTGGAATGTTACTGGGTCTAGCGATGGGGATCTTTTGGCTATTGTTCCTAGCATTTGGTTTGGGACTGCAGTAATAGTTTGGTTTGTTGGGGCTTTAATTAAATATCAGGAACCTCTA
>JBEAPM010000361.1:0-7865 GCA_041164445.1 Cyanobacteriota bacterium | reverse complement strand
TGGGAGTGGTGGCAAACCGATCGAGGGTTGGATCCCGCAGGGTGACGCAAAAGGGCAAATAGCGAGGACTGAGATGTAGCAATGCGGAGAGCAGTTCACTGGAGGCAATGGGATCCAAAATATCCGTAATAATGACCACCAGGGCACGCCGGGTTTGCCGTTGCACAATGGGGGTGACCGCTCCCAGGTAATCGGGTTCCTGGAGCGTGGGTTGGAGAGGGGTTAAGGTTTCCAAGAGGCGAGACAGGTGATGTTGCCCCCGTTGGGGGGGCACCCAGGTATGCAGGTTGCGATCGAATACGCCCACCCCCACCCGATCGCCTCGGTTTAAGCCCGCTAGGGCCAGGGACAGGGCCGTATTTAAGCCCCAGTCAAACCGTTTCAGTCCCTGGACTTGGGCTGTCATCAGCCGCCCTCCATCCAATAAAACCAGGAGAGTTTGTTCTTGCTCCGGTTCCAAGACCCGAATCAAGGGTTTACCCCGCCGTGCCGTAGCTTTCCAGTCAATGAAGCGCGGATCGTCCCCCCGATCGTATTCTCGGAGTTCTCTGAATTCTGTGCCAATGCCCCAGGGTCGTCGGTAACGCAAACTGCCGGAGGATTCTAGCGCTAAGCGAATCGAGAGTTCTCGCAGACCCACCAGATCGGGGTAGACCTTAGTGGTGTGGCTTTGGGCAATGCTCCAGCGTCGCCACACCAGCCCCCAGGCTCCTAATTGTTGAACCTGTAATTTTGGCCAGGTAAAGGCTCCGCGACAATGGGGATGTACATGATAGGACAGAGTTTGGGTATCTTTGGAAACCAACTGAGTGGTCAGGGGCAACCCCGTCACCGCAAGGGTTGGGGGATGAAAGTCCTGGATTTGCAGACAGAGCGATCGTCCTGGGGGAGGGGGCACCAGCGCTTTGACCTGCAGTTGAATGGGATTATCTCGACCAATGGAGAGGCGAGGGTCGAGTTGACGTTTAACCTGAATCTGTTGGGGTTGCACCCGGCTATAGTCGATCGCCGCGAGGATCAGCGAGAGTAGATCTAGGAGGAGCATACCCTGAAATGCCGTGGGCAAGGAGACAAAGGGAACACTGAGCCAAGCCAGACTACCCCAGAGAATGAAGACCAGATAGAACCGTAGGGTAAAAATCATAGGCGTAGATCAGGGAAAAAGCGGCGATCGGGTTGCTTCTAATCTACGCCGAAAGTTGGCTAGATGGTCACCTCGTCCGCCACAATCCTTATTCTTGCGATTATTCTTGCCATTATTTTGAGGGCTAAAGCCCTCAAAACGCCCAGTCTCAATGCTGATCAATTCTTCAGGATTTGTTCTGGAATCATTTGTTCTGAAATCAAAGCCCGACTGTCTTTCCCTTTAGGATGAGCCCGGGAACGGTGCCGATCAGAAATGAATTGTTCAGGATCAATACCATCAAAGGTGGGGGGTAACCAAACTCTGATGATGAGTAATCCCCCTAGCACTAAAAGAAATATACAAGCGACCAAAACTTGATTCCAAGGGGTTTCCAAAACACCCCGGACAATGATTTCTCTCAGGACAGAAACGATCGATACTTCTACGGCAACCCCGATGGAAACGCGATGCTCTTGTAGGTAAATAATTAGGAGGCGGAAGAGTTCTACTAAGATGAGCAGAAAGAGAATATCGGAGGTAACAGTTTGAAATTGCAAGGGGGGCAACAAGGAAAGCAACATTTCCCGCAGTTGCAACACCATAAAACTAAATAGCCCAACACACAGACCAATGACAATCAGATCCTGAATCGTTTCTAATAACCGCACGACATAGCTACTGTTGAGCCAGCGGTACCAAGGAAGAGGGAGGTTTTCAGAAGTTTTCATAGGAGAAATAACGGGGGTGATGAAAATTACGATGTGTTATCAATCCGGGAGGATTCGCTAGTCCGGTGAACTCAAGGAGGCTCTAACAGCGCTCTTCGTTAGTATACTCATAAGCTTACGAGATAGAACAAACCGAAAGATATAAATTCTATTTATGTTCAATAATGACAGCTTAACCTGTTAATTAACCTCTGGAGGCTGGGGTCTGCTCAAAGGTTTGCTCCAGCTTGCACAGTAAAACCCGTAGCAAATCCAGTTCCGCTAAGTCCCAGGAGCGCAGGGTTTGGAATTCCTGGGATCGGTAGTGGGTGGTTAAGCGATCGATCAGCGTTAGCCCTGTAGAGGTCAGCACTAGCGTGATACACCGTCGATCGTTCTCTTGGGGAATGCGTTGTACCCACTGCTTTTGCTCTAGGCGTTTGACCAGTCCGGTTAAGGTGCCTTGACTAATGTGGAGTTGACTAGCCAAGGTGCCCATGAGGACGGGGGAGGTGGCTTTCTGTAAATGAGACAGTACGCCGAACTGGGCGGGGGTAATATTATAGGGTTGTAAAACTTCGGTTTGATAGCGATCGTAGGCTTGCAGGGTTTGTTGCAACAGTTTCAGGGTCAGTTCAATGGACTGATGACGATCGCTCAAGACTTGAGCGTTGGCAATATCGGGGATCGGGGGGGGGGCATGGGCAGAATGTTGGGAAACCATCGGCCGAGATCCTTACGCCTTGAGGAACAGGGAATAACTCCACCATAACAGTCCTGCCGCCAGAACCAGTAAAGCCACGCCAGTAAAGCTCTTGACCCGGAATCCAGTGGGGGAAACCAGGGAAATCACGTCTAGCCAGAGGGTTGCCCCCCGCCGGAGCCAGCCGGAGACCGTAACATTACGACCAACCCAGGCCGCAGGACGATCGCTGCCGGGCCAGAGGGCTGTGATTGCACCCACTACGCCACTGTAGTGCAGTCGCACAATGCCCTGGGAGGATTGTAACCAGAGATCCTGTCCTAACCAATTCTTTAAGCCGGATCGCCCCAATAAAGAGCCGCTTTCCTGAATGGCTTGGGCTTTGAGGGGGAGGCTGTGGGGATGGTTTAAGGTTGCGTACAGGGTTGCGTCTAAGCGATCGAGGCGACGGGGTAAGTTGGGAAAAAATAGGTTATGCCGGAGCAGAATGCCCAGGGCAATCCCCAAGGGTAAACAGGATTTGATTAGTGCTGTGCTGCCAAACATCCAGCTTAAACTGCGCAGTCCCCAGAGGTTGACAAAGGCCCCGATGAACCAAAAACTCAGCCCGATCCCTACTCCTAAGAGCAGACCGGCGTAGGGAAGGGCTTGGCAACTTAAGTCCCAGAGAAACCGACCCTGCTCTAAGCTCCAAGTCTCTTTTAGAGAAGGCAGCACGGGCAAGAGGGGCAGCGGCGCATAGGGGGAGTCTGGGAGTTCCAGTTCTGGGGTGAGGTTCCAGCGTTGAGCGTAGTGTTGCAGTTGATATAAGCGATCGCCTGTGGGGGGGTGGGGACAATTGAGGCTTAACCAGTAGCGATAGGGACTTTGAGCATCCCAAGCAAGGGATTCCCCCAGGTCAAGATGGCGCTGGGATTGGCTGAGGGTATGGGCACTGGAATAGCCCACAGGCAGCAGTAGTTCTAAACTTTCCAGCCAGGGATGGGTAAATCCTCGCGCTTCTAAATCCCTGGTTTGGAGGTTGGCAAAGTGGAGGAGGGCGCGGCTGTAGGCGTTGGGATTGCCGGTCTGGGCCGCCGCAAGACGATCGCCGTAGTAACACCGCTGCCGGGCCAGGGGCAGCAGTAAAAAGCGGAGAATTTTAAATAAGCCATAACAGGCAGTAGAAGCCACTCCTAGTCCATAAGAAAGACCTTGGCAGCCCCAGATCTGCAAATGCTGAACCGGGGTCTTGGCGGCGTGGGGTGTGCTGGAAACGAGACGATCGCCCCAGGTGGCTAAAAACCAGTAGAGCAGATAGGGGATTTGGCTCAGACTCACCAACCACGGCAAGACCCAACTCGATCGCTCCTGGAGGTACCCCAATTCCAGTCCATAAAGTCCAGCAATTTCTTCCCCAGAAAGGTGATCGAGCACCCCTTGACTAATGAGGATATAGGGTCGCTGCAGCCAGCCATACCCCCAGCAGAGGGGCACAGCAGAAGGGATCACCCCTAGGGTTGGCAGGGGCAATCGGCGGGACGTTGTAAACGATCGCAGTAATTGAGCCGCTTCAGGACTAGCGGTTTCCAGGGTTGTCAGACTGAGGGGTTGAACCTGGCCGCGCCACTGCAAGAGACCATTAAGAATCCAGGGAAAGCTCACAAAGCTGATCCAGGCAAATCCCAGCAATCCCCCCGTGACGGGGGCTGGCCAGCTTGTCCAGGGCAGCCCTAAGCGATCGCACAGCCAGAGTCCAGCTTGTCCGAGTTGAACCCAGAAGACCCACCAGGCACCGATCGTCCAGATCTCTAACACCCTCAGGTTTAAAGAGCCGCACTTTTTTTGTAACGGATGGCGATTTTGAATCATGCCCCAGTAAATCCCCACTCCGCAGACCAAGACGATCGATCTGACAAACAGGGTCGGTAAGGCGGGCAAGGGTAAGATCTTGAAAAAACGATCGCTCAGCCCGATCGTGAGGATCAGCAATCCCAGATGGGTATAGGGATGGAGTTTAAGGCTGCCTAACGGTTTCACGGCCATGGATACCTTAGTTGTATTCTGAAGCCACAATCATAGATCCAATCCCTAAATCCGTAAAAATTTCCAACAGCAAGGCATGGGCAACCCGACCATCAATAATATGGGCCGCCTTTACCCCCTGCGCTAAGGATCGGATACAACAACTCACCTTGGGAATCATGCCTCCGGAAACAATGCCGTTCCGAATCAGATCCCGGGCTCCCTGAATATCCACCCGTTCAATTAAGGTGGACGTATCCTTGTAGTCTTCTAAAATGCCCGCTGTATCCGTTAATAAAATCAACTTTTCGGCTCCCAATGCTGCGGCAATTTCCCCAGCGGCGGTGTCGGCGTTGATGTTGTAGGCTTGGCCCTGTTCATCCGCCGCCACACTAGAGACCACGGGAATATAGCCAGATTTCACCAATCCTTCTAAAACGGCGGTATTCACAGAACTCACTTCTCCCACAAACCCAATACCTTCTTGACTTTGGGGACGGGCCATAATTAAATTACCGTCTTTGCCACACAGCCCCACGGCGTTGCCCCCTGCTTGATTGATCCGCGCCACAATATCCTTATTAACTCGACCCCCTAAGACCATCTCCACCACATCCATCGTGGCGGCATCCGTTACCCGCAGCCCATCCTTAAACTGGGGTTCAATCCCTAGTTTTTCTAGCCACACATTAATTTCCGGGCCACCCCCATGTACCAAAATGGGGCGAATGCCCACACAGGACATAAACACCACATCCCGAATGACGTTTTCCTTTAATTTTTCGTCCTTCATGGCCGCACCACCGTATTTCACCACCACGGTGCGTCCGGCAAACCGCTGGATATAGGGTAGGGCTTCACTTAAGATTTTGACCCGATCGTTGCTGGCCTGTACGCTAAACTGCATTGGTTTCCTCGTCTGGAGTAAAATTCAACCGCTAAACCTACCACAGCACTATAGCGATCGTTGTATCGGTTGTATCCTAATTCTGCAACAGGTTGTGCAATAGGGTTTCGATTGTCTTACAATCGCACGATCGTTCCTTTTCCACCATCTAAGCGAACCCGATCGCCATCGGCAAAAATCTGTAAGGCTCCGGTTACATTCATGACGGCGGGAATCCCGTATTCCCGGGCCACGATCGCGCCGTGGGAGAGTTGACCACCAGCTTCGGCAATGAGCCCGCCTGCCTTGGCCAAGAGGGGAGCCCAGCCGGAGTCGGTGTAAGGAACGACGAGAATGGTGGAGCGATCGATGTAGGGGAGAAGGTTGGGTAAGACTTGAAAGGAGGGAATCCGCTGAATAACGCCTTCCCGGACTCCCTGACTGGCACCGATGCCCTGAATTTCGCCAGCGGACTGCACCAGATTATGCTGCTGAAACCGATCGGGGTCGGGCGGGTTAACCCCATAGACGAGAAAGGAAATTGGCAGATGTTGATAGGAGTCAAAGCGACGACGACGCTCGGCTACATCTGGCGGGACTCCCTCTGGTCTAATTCCATCTGGCAGAACTCCATTTTCCTGTTCACCATTGGCCGCAACGATCGCTTTAATTTCTTCAAATTGCCAATAGAAAATATCCCCCGCCTGTTGTAACAAACCGGATGCCAACCACTGCTGCTCTAACGCGAGAAAACTATAGCGAAGTTCGGCTAGGAGTTCGCTATAAATTGCGGTGACTTTGCCTTTAATGTTCAGGCGTTTCTGCAGGTTGGCTTCCTTGCGAGTTTGCTGTTTCTGCCCTTCAGAATTGCGTACCCGATCGGCACTGAACTCAGCATCATTCACGTATTGGTGGAGTAAACTTTCAATGAGTTGGGGTTGTTCTTTCCAAGTGGGCACACTAATATCCGTTCCCACTTCACTGAGATAGCCATAGCGATCGAGAAACTCTTGAAGTAAATGTTGCTGAATCGCTGAGGGGTTAGTCTCTGGCGTTTCCCCCTCCAGTTGTGAAGGTGATTCAGGTTCGGATTCATACGCCACACGGGTTGCGATCGCTAAGCCCTGTAATTCTGCTAAGGCGGCAACTTCTGGATTCGCATTATTATCTAAGCGATCGTCTTTGACCCCTGAGAGCTTCTGCCGCAGGGCAAAACTGAGGGGGGCTAAAATGCTGTAATAGGTTGCTCGTTGTAGGGTGGCTAAAATCTGCTCACAGCGATCGAGAAGTTGGGGGGCAGACCAGGTTTGGATGTCCTGGCTTCGCAGGGTGGTGAGCATCGGTTGAAAGTGGAGACGATCGTCCTGGGCAAAGTCTTTACTTAAGCGTAGTTCCCGGCCCAAGAGGCGCAGCAGCCCCGGTACATTGCGTAGGGTAGAAGCAAGGGGCGGTTTAGAAAAGGAGGCTCCCCGAGTCAAAAACTCTAAGCTATTGGGGGGCAGTCCCATCCGTTGAAAAATTTCCCCCAGTAGGGTGGCATTAAAGTAGGCATGGCCAAAGTGAAGGGTAGCGGTTTCGCTAAAATCCAAATCCTGGGCCCGATCGCCGAGAACGATCGTGAAAATATCTCCCCAGACCCCACAGGTAAGGGGACGGTTAATAGACCAGGTGAGGGGACGAATACAACCTGGAATAACCTCCGCTGCAATTTTGCGCGTCCAAATAGGGGTGAGGTTTGTGATGGGCCGACACTGCAACAACCAAAGGTTGCGACCGTCATAACTCCATTCAATATCCTGGGGAATGCCGTGGTAGTAATTTTCTAAATGGCGCACCAGATAGGCCACCTGTTCAATAATCCGCTCCGGAACCCGACCATGCCCCTCTACCGTTAAGGCTAAGTCCTGGGGCAACTGCCAGGGGACAGACTGCTCCGGCGTGAGCACACTGGGGGGCAGGTAAACTCGGTATTGCTCTGGCGTGTAGCGCCCTGAAACCACTTGGCTCGTTTCCCCCGCCAAGGCTTCGATAATCACCGCTTCCCCCTGTTGCGCGAGGGGATCGCGGCTAAAGGCCACACCGGAATATTGGCCGATGATTTGGGGTTGGACCAGTACGGCCATCATGGCGGTGGCGGTTGCCCCTGGCGTATCGGCCCGATTATCGGCTCGATATTGGCGGGCTGCAGCTCGATCGTAGGATTGTAGGCAACGATTGACGGCGCTGAGGAGCTGATCGGCGCTTTTGATGTTGAGGAGGCTGAGGTATTGCCCAGCGGCGGATCGGTTTAAACCATCTTCTCCCACAGCAGAGGATCGCACCACCACGGGATTGAGGGGAGCGGGCTGAGCCACTTGGAGCAGAGGAGTTGGATCATCCCCCGCCGCCATCACCCAGCCTTTGGGAACGGGGTATCCTGCCCGCTTCAACTCCGCTAGG
>JBEAPM010000360.1:0-4591 GCA_041164445.1 Cyanobacteriota bacterium | reverse complement strand
TGCGGCAGAGAGATCCGGTTTTAATTTGTCCGGCACGGGTAGCCACCGCCAAGTCCGCGATCGTGGTGTCTTCCGTTTCTCCAGACCGATGACTAATGACGGAGCGGAAGCCATTACGGGTAGCCAAATCGATCGTCTCAAGGGTTTCCGTAAGACTACCAATCTGGTTCAGCTTGATCAAAATAGCATTGGCAGATTTTTGTTCAATCCCCTGCTGTAGGCGGGTAGGGTTGGTGACAAATAAATCATCCCCCACTAACTGAGTCCGATCGCCCAGCCGCTGGGTGAGTAAATTCCAGTTGGCCCAATCGTCTTCCTGCAGCCCATCTTCAATAGAAACAATGGGATAGTCATTCACCAACTGCTCTAGATAATCAATGAGATCCGCCGCCGGATGAGCGGCCCCTTCGTAGGTGTACTTACCATCCTTAAAAAACTCACTGGAAGCCACATCCATGGCCAGGGCGATCTCTTCCCCAGGCTTGAACCCGGATTTTTCGATCGCATCCATTAATAAGTCCAAGGCTGCTTTGTTAGAGGGCAGATCGGGAGCATAACCGCCTTCATCCCCCACCCCCGTGGAAAGTCCTTTATCCTTCAGCACTTTACTGAGGGTGGCAAAGACCTCCGCTCCCCAGCGCAGCGCTTCCCGGAAAGAGTTTGCCCCCACCGGCATAATCATAAATTCCTGAAAATCGACGTTATTACTGGCATGGGATCCACCATTGATGACATTCATCATCGGCACGGGCAAAAGGTTAGCCAGTGGCCCCCCTAAATAGCGATAAAGGGGCAATTCCAAACTGATCGCCGCCGCCTTCGCACAGGCCAGGGAAACGCCCAAAATGGCATTGGCTCCTAGGTTTGCCTTGTTGGGGGAACCGTCCAACTCAATCATGATGCGATCGATAGTTTTTTGATCCAAAGCATTCATGCTGTAAAGTGCTGGAGCAATTTTCTCCTTAACATTTTCTACTGCCTTCAAAACCCCTTTGCCACCGTAGCGCTTGGGATCCTCATCTCGCAGTTCATGGGCTTCAAAGCTTCCCGTGGAGGCACCACTAGGAACCATCGCTTCCCCGATCGCACCATTTTCGAGTTCCACTTCCACCTCAATCGTGGGACGACCCCGAGAATCTAGAACTTCCCTGGCAGAAATCGAATCAATTAACATATCTGTCTGCTCCAACATAAGCATTTCGGGTTACTGTGACTGATAGCATCATAAGGGCATTCCTAGGGTCTTAGCTGTTCCTTGACCATCTCTTCCGATTTATGGGGCAGGTCTGGGGGCATGACCGTCACACAACCATTAAGAACCGCCGCCGCAGAGACTAAACGCCAAAACCCAGTTGGCCCAGATCCCCCTCAGCAGGCTGCTTGAGCGCTACAGCAATCCTAAATAGGTTATCGGTTATGCGCCCTCCGGGCGCACAACGGTTTCAGCAGTCTACTTGACCAAGCCTACTTGACCAATAGGACATCGCAACACAGTAAGCACCGCTGGGCTAGGGTGAGCCAACTTTCACTTTAAGACGGCGAATCATCTCTAGTACCACTTCCGTTTTTGTTTTTCCACGCTGGAAGCAATAAGACTCTAAATGGACTAAGTCTGACTGGGGAAGACGAATCGTTAAGACTTTATCTGATACAGGTTTAGTTCGTGGCACAGGCGACCTCAAATCCTCCTAGGCTGTACTAACAATGTACATCCCTGCCTAGGATTTTGGCTAGGGGGCAACCCAGGGAAATTTCAACTTTATTTTCAGAGCATTGCTCTCCATGCCCATAGACCGCCGATCTAGCCCCCAATCTAGCCCCTTATTGAACCAATTCCAACCATTTAGTTACAATATCTAGTCATTGTACTAACAAAGTACCGATACAAGCTTGACATTGGTGTGGATTGTTTGTATTATTAGTGCGGTACTAAATCAGTATTGTGTACTAACGAAGTAATCGAGATGCATGGTCAAATCGATTACGGATATTCCCCCTGAGCATTTCAAACCTTCTTAAAAAAAATTGAGAAATGTTCAACTTATTTGAGAAATGTCTGAGGTAATCCAGCTATGAAAAAAGAACCTGCCCCTACCAGCCCCCTGATGGAAAGCCTGCAACAGGTGATTCCCGTTTTGCCGATGCCCAAAAAATCCTCTAGTCGAAAAAAATCTCGTCAGAGCATTGCCTTGATTTCGGTACATGGCGATCCGGCCATTGAAGTAGGGGGAGAAGAAGCAGGAGGACAAAACGTATATGTCCGTCAGGTGGGAGAAGCTCTTGCCGCTCTGGGCTGGAAGGTGGATATGTTTACCCGGAAAAGTAGTGCTGATGCCCCAACGATCGTTCAGCACTCAGAATACTGTCGCACCATTCGCCTAACCGCTGGGCCAGAGGCCTTTGTACCTCGGGATGAGTTATTTCAGCATTTACCCGAATTTGTGACGGGCGTAGAAAAATATTTACAACGGGAGCACTATCCCCTCATTCATACCAACTATTGGCTATCCGGTTGGGTGGGTTTGCAACTGCGTCAAAACTTTCATTTCCAATGGTTACACACCTATCACTCCCTGGGAGTCATTAAGTATCAGACCACTCAAGAAATTCCCCCCATTGGAAAAACCCGACTGGCCAGCGAGCGCCAAGTACTGGAGCAGGCCGATCGCATCGTGGCCACCAGTCCTCAGGAACAAACTCACATGGAAACCCTGATGAGCCATCGGGGCGCGATCGAAGTCATTCCCTGCGGAACGGATATCGAGAGCTTTCAGTCCTTACCCACGGCGGAAGCTCGTCAGGTGCTTGGTTGGGATCCGGCAGACAAAATTGCCCTTTATGTGGGACGTTTCGATCGCCGTAAAGGTATAGAAACCCTGGTGCGGGCTGCTAGTTTGCTCACGGATCCCCAGTTCCGACTGGTGATTGTGGGGGGCTGTGACCCGAAAAAATCCGATGGAGCCGAATATCAGCGTATTGCAGGCTTAGTAGAGTCCTTAGGTCTCCAGGATCGAGTTACCTTTGCGGGACGAGTGGGTCACGACCGCTTGCCCCTGTACTACGCTGCTGCTAATGTCTGTGTTGTGCCTAGCCACTATGAACCGTTTGGTTTAGTTGCGATCGAAGCGATGGCCTGTGGTACTCCGGTGATTGCTTCCGATGTCGGGGGCTTAAAGTTCACCGTTAAATCCGGAAAGACTGGCTTATTAGTGCCGCCCCAAGAGGAAACCAAATTGGCTCAGGCCCTGCAACGCATTTTGGGTCAACCCGCTTGGGCTGCCCAACTCGGACAGGCCGCTACGCAACGAGTTCAACAGAAATTTAGTTGGACAGGAGTCGCCCAACAACTCAGCCACCTTTATCGTTACCTTATGGCAGTTTCCCTCATGACCGAATTACCCAAGCGATCGGGAGAATCGGCACGGAAAGCCTTGGAAAGCGCACGGGAAGCAACGAATAGCAGCCTATCCCGCTCCCAGGTCAAGCTGGCTTAGGTCAGATCGGCTCTAAAAGAGTGCGGCGCTCCGCGCCGCACTTTCCGCCTTGGTCGCCTGAACGCTTAAGGCTAGCAAGCCATCTCTGAGCCATCTCTATGTGTGCCTGGGGATGAAATAAAAGGGTTTAAAGCTGGTCTTTAGACTCAGAAGTTTGAGAAGCCGTAAAGAGTTTTCTCAGTCGCTGTCTCAATTGCAAACCAAGATTCCGTAAGTTTGGAGCGACACTATCCCGATCGACACTGGGGGAAAAGCGCATCTCTAACAGTTCTTTGAGCTTACTGCTGGTGAGGGGACGGTTCAGCAGACCCTTTTCTGCCACGGAGATCGAGCCTGTTTCTTCAGACACCACCACACACAGGCAACCATCCACCCGTTCCGTAATCCCCATGGCCGCACGGTGTCGAGTCCCGAGGCGACGCACTGCCGATCGTTCCGAAATGGGCAAAATCACCCCAGCCGCCATCAGGCGGGAGGAACGGATCAGCACTGCCCCATCGTGTAGCATGGTTGAAGTTTGAAAAATTGTTTGCAGCAGTTCTTTAGAAATCTCTGCATTAAGCCTGACACCAGGTACCGAAAAATCACGATCGTCTATGGTGCCTTCCGTTTCCAGGATGATCAGGGCACCCGTGCGGCTTTGAGACAGTTCTTTGACCGCATCGACAATTTCTTCGATGATGTCACTGGATTTAAAGACCGAGCGAGGACTAGGTTGGAAGAGTTCTAAAATATGAAACTGTCCTAATTGCTCTAGGAAACGGCGAAATTCTGACTGGAGAGAAACCCCAATGGAAATTGCCGAGCCTAAGAGTAGGTTACCAAAAATAAACGTCAGGAAAAATAGCCTTAAGCGAAAGCTAATCGCCGTAAACAAGGTCAGGATAATAAACCCCCTCACCATCCAGAGGGTACGCCGTTCGCCAATAATGACCAAGACGGCATAGGCCAGGAGTAGAACCAAGCCGAGATCTACGAGTTGCAGCGACAGAGACTCATGCCAGTTAACCTGAGATAGCCACTGATCCCAGAGTTTTCCAAGTAAGCCAGAGTCCGGGTTTAACAAGGCCAAGGGATCACACCAGATGCGCAAATGA
>JBEAPM010000359.1:0-3847 GCA_041164445.1 Cyanobacteriota bacterium | reverse complement strand
CCGATGCAGAAGCCCTGACCGTCCGCATTGGGGCACCGAACCTGGGGGAAGATGGCGGCTCCGGTGTGCTGGTGGCCAAACAGGGCAATACCTACACCGTCTTGACGAACTGCCACGTTCTAGAAACTGGAGGAGCCGGAACCTATACCATCTGGATTGGGGGGGGCGATCGTTACCAGGTCACCTTGGGCAACCCTGCGAGTTACTGCCACGGCGAAGTAGACCTCGCTCGGTTCACCGTGGAAGCGAACAAAAACTACCCTGTGCCCGTTCTGCGAGAGGGCAGTCTGACGCAACTGACCAGCGAAACCACGATTCTAGTGGCGGGCTACCCCAACCGGGATCCCAATGGTAACCCCCGTGTACTGAACTTTAATAGCAAAGCCCAATTCACCCAGCAGAAGCCCAACAATCCTGACGGCTATCACCTGATTCATAATGCCGAAACCGTGGGCGGCATGAGCGGTGGCCCCATTTTTGATACCGAGGGGCGACTGTTGGCTATCAACGGCTTAACTGAGACGATCGGAACGGCCCAGGTGAAAACCTATGCCGCCATTCCCATTCGCTTTTACACTAATTGGGAACAGAGAACGATCGCTAGTAATCCAACCGTTACATCCACTCCAACGCCTACCCCTACACCGACCCCAACGCCTACGCCCACACCACCCCCTACTCCCACGTTTCTGGGAGTACCCGTTCAGTCTTTCTCCTATAAAAGTGTCCGTGTGAGTTCCACCGGAGAGACTAGCCCTCCTTATGATGCCACGGGGCAACACTACATCGAAACTAACCTAACCCTGCCCGCTGATGCTGTCTCCTTGTCGATGGTGGCGATCGAGGGGGGCACGTTTACCATGGGATCGCCGGAGAATGAAGCCGATCGAGATTCTGACGAAGGGCCACAGCATGAGGTGACGGTGCCCAGTTTTTTGATGGGGCAGTATGAGGTGACTAACGCCCAATGGTTTGCGGTGATGGGGCAGGATTATAACCAAAATAACTGGCAAGAGCGTTGGTCTAGCCTGGATAGCAAATTTAAGGGAGATAACCAGCCGATCGTGCGGGTCAGTTGGGACGATGCCCAGGAGTTTATCCAACGCTTAAACCAGCAAACGGGCAGAACTTACCGACTGCCCACGGAAGCGGAATGGGAATATGCTGCCCGTGCGGGTACTCAAACACCCTTTAGCTACGGTGAAACCATTACCCCAGCAGTGGTAAATTATGATGGGAATTATCCCTACGGTAACGCGCCTAAAGGAGAATATCGGGAAAGAACGATCGCGGTAGATAGCCTTTATCCCAATCCCTGGGGGCTGTACCACATTCACGGCAACGTCTGGGAATGGGTAGAAGATGGCTGGCATGATAACTACAATGGTGCTCCAAGGGATGGAACTTCATGGTCATCTAGCGATGAAAGGAAAGTTCTCCGGGGTGGTTCTTGGAACTTCAATGCCGGGAGCTCTCGCTCGGCGAATCGCGGCTGGAGCAGGCGTGTTTACTGGGGCAACGGCAGCGGGTTCCGCCTGGTCTTGTCTGGCAGGACTCCTTAACCCTTTATTACTCTTTAGCTATATCACTATGTACTTTTTTCTTTTTCCCTTCTTTTCCCCTCCTAGGAGGGGTTAGGGGTGGGTTCCTTCGCCGTTAGGCGATCGATTTAAAATTTGAAAAAACCGAATTTTCCACAGGTTGTTTATGGCTACGAACGAGCTTCCCATTATTCAAAAAACCTACAATTTAATCAAATGGTACGTGCCCATCCTGAACCGTTTGCCTGTTTCCTTTAAATTTAACTTGGGTGAACGAATCACAACCCGTTTGTATGACTTACTCGAAGATCTTTTGATAGCCCAATATCAAGCCAATAAAATCCAAAAGCTAGAGGAATTAAATCAAAGCTTAGTTGTCCTTCGTTACCAAGCCCGCCTGCTTCTAGATTTTGAACTCATTAACCTAAAACGGTATGAGCATATCATCACAAAATTAGACAGCATTGGTACAGACTTAGGAGGCTGGCTAAAGCAACAAAAACAAAAACCTAGGAGTCATCACCATGAAACGCTACGGTAATTTATGGGAAAAAATTATCAGCTTTGAAAATCTCTATGAAGCGCATCGCAAAGCCAGAAAAGGAAAACGCTACCGAGCTAGTGTTCTTACCTTTTCCCACAATTTAGAAACCGAACTTCTGAAACTCCAGCGCGATTTACAAACCCAGACCTATTGCCCTGGTGCCTATCGAACCTTTGAGATTCAAGAGCCAAAAGTTCGTCTCATTTCCGCTGCTCCCTACCGCGATAGAGTAGTTCATCACGCCCTCTGCACTATCATTTCTCCCCTGTTAGAACAAACCCTAATTCCCGATACCTACGCCAATCGTGTGGGGTTTGGTAGCCATCGTGCTTTAAAGCGTTTTACAAAATTTTGTCGTTCTAGCGTCTATGTTTTGCAATGTGATATTCAAAAATATTTTCCCAGCATTGATCACGAAATCCTAAAACAACTCATTCGACGTAAAATTAAATGTCCTCAAACCCTCTGGTTAATTGATAGCATTATTGATAATAGCAACCCTCAATATCTCGTTTTAGAACACTTTAGCGGAGATGATTTACTCACCCCTCTCCAACGCCGCCGAGGTTTACCCATTGGCAACTTAACTAGCCAAACCTTTGCCAATTTTTATCTCAGCTTTTTCGATCATTTTGTCAAAGAAAAACTCAAAATCAAAAAATATCTTCGCTATGTCGATGACTTTTCCCTATTCGCCGATGATCCAGAGATTTTATACAATGCTCGCCAAGAAATCGAATTATACCTAGAGAAACTTCGTCTCAAAATTCATCCTATCAAAAGCCAAATTTTTGATACCTTTCAAGGCGCTAATTTTGTGGGTTACCGAGTTTTGCCCCATCACATTCGTGTCCGAGCAACTAATCTACACCAAGCACGTAAACGCATGCGCCGTCAACTGATTGCCTATCATCGCCAATCCCTAACGGCTTCTGAACTACAACAATCCTTAACCAGTTGGTTTGCCCACCTGTCCCATGCTAATACCTGGCAATTTCGTCACCAGATCCTCCAAATGTTGCGAGATCAGAGCATCGATTCCCAATTTCTTCCCAAAATTCCTTAGAATATCAATGGGGTAGGGGGTACGTTCTCCGGGGTGGTTCTTGGAACAACAATGCCAGGAACACTCGCTCGGCGAATCGCAACAGGAACAGGCGTGATAACAGGAACAACAACAGCGGGTTCCGCCTGGTCTTGTCTGGCAGCACTCCTTACGGTCAGAATTAACAGATGGGAAATCTGTTAAGCGTATCCAAGGGAGTCCACACCTATTCCAGCGATAAGAGACAACATTTGATCTTATCCAAAAAGCAAACCCTAAGCCAGATGTGGCTTTCCACTGAAAGCGAAAAAATTGAATGGAAGAGTGCGGCGCTTCGCGCCGCACTCTTCCGCCTTAAGTTGATACCCCCAGATGTTTTGGTAAGGAAACTGAAAAATCATCTGGCTTTTTCTTACAGATATGTTGAGACGATCGCTTTTTCGGGTGCATTACTTCATAAATTCACAGAGACGCACCCTTACTATCGTGGTCATGCTGCTTCCGTATCCTGAAGACCACTTGCATAACGATATAAAGTCATCGGCTCAATATCAACAGCGCCATCGCAAAACTCCAAACAGCCCCAATCAGGATCAATTCGTGCCGAAGTTAGCTCTTGTTCTGAAAGATATGATCCAATGAGAGGCTGGATATTAACTTGTAATGTTTGACCATTAACAAACGTCAAAGAAAATTTAAATCCTGTATTTTGAAAGC
>JBEAPM010000358.1:0-8745 GCA_041164445.1 Cyanobacteriota bacterium | reverse complement strand
TGCTGCTCGCGTTACAGCAATATTCTGGGGCCTTAAGTGCTTTTGAACGGGCGATGGATCTGCGGGAAAGTTATAACCTCGCCCCGTCGCCCCTCACCCTGAACAGCCGAGCCCTGACCTTACTCTCAATGAATCGTCCCGAAGCGGCGTTGGAGGATTTACAAGTTGCCCTAGAACTGGATCCGGGATATGCCACGGCCTGGGTTAATCAGGGCAAAGTTCTCATGTCAATGCAGCGCTTTGCAGAAGCTGCCGCAGCCTACGATCGTGCCCTCCAACTGGATGACTCCGATCCCTATGCCTGGAATGATTTAGGGGTTTTGCAATATCAAATGGGGCAGTGTCGGGCGGCCCTAGAGGCCCTTGATCGGGCTATTAGCTTGGATCCAAACTATAGTCCTGCCATTGCCAATCGACAGGTCTTGAAAGAGCAATGCCCCTAGGCTTTTTGTTGCTCACGGCATAATGACATTAGAGGGCAACCCCCTTAAGGCGGAAGCGTGAAACGCTGCCCGATCGATCCGATCAGGTGCATTCCTGCCGCATTTACGGGTAAACCTCGTCGTCACTGTTCAAAAGGTCTTAAGATTTGCAGAGCAGTGCTTTTACAAGGCGGGTGAACAAGTGACAGGTAGCAAACGGCATATTGCATGGTTGGGCAAAAAATCACCCTGTTGTGGCAATGTAACCTATGGTCGAGAAGTCACCAATGCTTTGCTCGATCGCGGGTATCGGGTTAGTTTTCTGCATTTTACCCAGACAGACGATAGCAAGGGCGATCGTCCCGCTTGGCAAGAGGTCTCGATTCCTTGCCTGTACAAATCCCAGATTTACACGATCCCCGCTCCCCGTTCCAGCAAGGTGCTCAAGGATGCGTTAGCGGAACTCGCACCGGATTTGGTTCATGCTTCCCTCACCTTGTCTCCTCTGGATTTTCGCCTGCCGGATATTTGCGAAGAGTTGAACTTGCCTTTGGTGGCCACCTTTCATCCGGCCTTTGATGCCAAATTACGGAATTTGACTTCGGGAACCCAACATTTAACCTATCAACTCTATGCTCCAACCCTAGCCCGCTACGATCGCGTCATTGTCTTTTCTGATTTGCAACGGGATCTGTTGGTGCGGCTGGGGGTGGCGGAAGAGCGGCTCACGATTATACCCAATGGGGTTGATGTGCAGCGCTACTCTCCAGGGGGAGCCCATTTTAAGCAACAACTCGGAGTCGATCGCTTGTTCCTGTACTTGGGGCGATTGTCCACGGAAAAAAATGTAGAAGCCATCTTAAAAGCATGGCGCAGTCTGAATTTTGATCCCGATCGCTGCCGCTTATTAATTGTGGGAGATGGGCCTTTGAAAACCTCTTTAGAACTGTTTTATGGCGGGTTGGAGCAGGGCATTCAGTGGTGGGGGTTTGAAGGCAGTGAAGCCCAACGCATTGAAATGCTCCGCAGTGCCGATGCCTTTATTTTGCCCTCCTTAGTGGAAGGATTATCCCTATCTTTGCTGGAAGCCATGGCCTGTGGCACCGCTTGTTTAGCTACGGATGCGGGGGCCGATGGCGAAGTGCTGGGACAGGGGGCTGGTATTATTTTGCATCCCCAGCGGGTGACCTCAGAGTTACAGGCGTTATTGCCTCTGTTTGTGGATCACCCTGAATTTGCTGGAATTCTGGGTCTTAAGGCCCGACAACGGGTCTTGGAACGCTATACCCTCAAGACAAATATCGATCGCTTAGAAGCCCTTTACCATAACCTCATCCACTCCTCCCAGCCGGACTTACCGTTGTCTGCCCTACAGCCGGATCAAGCTTGACCGTTCCCCCGGTCAGGAGAACCTCGAAAATGAGGGAATCGATCGCCCTTAGGGCTTTCCACTGAAAGCGAAAAAATTTAACGGAAGAGTGCGGCGCTCCGCGCCGCACTCTTCCGCCTTAAGTTGGTAGCCGTCCTTAGGAGAGTAAGGTGTTGATCCGCTCTACGATTCGCTGGGCGGCTCCTGTTTCTCCCCTTGCCTTGCGCAGGGCTGCCTGCATGGCCTGCCGTTGTTCGGGGTGAGCTAGGTGATCTAATGTTTGATCCCCCACTTCAGCAGGAGTAAGATTCCCCACCAGTTCAGGAACGATCGCTTCCCCTGCCCAAATATTCGGCCAAGCGAGCAGAGGATTCCGGCGCAACATTTCCCCCGTTAGCCAAGCGGCAATTTTGGGCCCGAGCCAAGGTAAACGCACCACGAGTCCGGGGATGCCATCCCACGCCCGCATAATGGACAGGTGCTGAGTGGGGAGCAACACCAACATCGGAACCCCCAAAGCCCCTAGCTCTCCGGTATTGGCTCCCACTGTGGTCAGGGCGAGGGCAGATTGACAGAGGCGATCGTAGGCGGGAAAGGTCTCGACTAACTTGACCTGCAAACCACTGGCGGTTTCTAAGGTGGCTTGCTCAGGGTTCAGCACCGCAGCAGCCCCTTGAATCACGGCGATGAGATCATTGTGTTCTGGCTGGGCGTAGCGGGCCAAAGTTTCTAGGGTGAGGGTGGGCGCGACGGGAATCCAAAATCGGGTTTGGGGACGCTGGCAGTGAATGTAGTCTGCGATCGCCAGCATAAACGGGAGACCCAAGCCTAATTTGGTGGATTTAGATCCCGGTAAGAGCGCTACCCATTCTTCTTGGGGTTCAGAGTCGATCGGCTCTGCTGAAGGGGTGCTTAAAGCCGTGGCATCAGCAATGAGATCCCCCACGATCGTCACTTTAGCTTGGTGAGGAGCAGGCACCGAGGCTAAGACACGGGGGGACATGGCGGCCACCCCATCAATCCAAGGAACCCAACGAGCGTCCCACTCCACATAGGTGAGGATGCGATACCCCAAACGCTTGCCGCAACAGAGAGCAAAAAACTGATCGCCCCCCAGAAATAAGACCAGGCCTCGATCGCGCCAATCCCAGGCTTCGGCAGTGTGCCCCCACAGTAAAAACGGGAAAAAATGCTCCGCCCCCTGAAAGCGATCGATCCCTGCAAAGCGACGAGCGATGCCCAACTCTTGGCCAGTGGCATGGGGACAGGGAGACAAGACCAGGGAAATGCGCAGGGTAGAGGCATCGGGAAACTGCTCCCGCAGGCACTGCACAACGGGACGTACCCAGGTGGCAACTTCCCCAGGGCCATTGGATAAAATCAGGAGATCAGCAAACACAGGCACCTCACAACGGTATCAAATTACTCTATCTCGCCTTCTGAAGATGGTATTTGTTTCCATGTAAAGCTACCAACTTAAGGCGGAAGAGTGGGCACGGAGTGCTGCACTCTTCCATTAAATTTTTCCGCTTTCAGTGGAAAGCTCCATTTACAGCAGTCCTAAATCAGTTGTAATGACTAGGCTGCTGAAACCGTTGTGTGGTATGCGCCCGAAGGGCGCACACCACACAACCTATTTAGGATTGCTGTAATAGCAATGCCACTGAAATTATGGCTCGTGCGGGTTGGCGTTAAGGCGCGTTAGGATTGAGATTCAGGAGACGTATATTTGGAACCGTCTGGCATAATTGCACCTTCGAGAAAGGCATTGCTTAGATCAAAGTTACTGACCTTTGCATTTTTGAGATTCGCACCAGTGAGGTATGCTCCAGCTAAGTTTGCACCGCTTAAACTGGCTTCTTGCAGATTTGCACCACTCAGATTTGTATGACTCAGATTCGCACAAATTAGATTCGCATAATTAAAATTAGAACTGCTCAGATTCGCTCCACTCAGATTCGCAAATCCTAAATTTGCATGACTTAAGTTTGCACCACTGAGTTGAGCCTCAGTTAGATTCGCATTATCTAAATTGGCGTAGCACAAATTTGCCTTACTCAAATCACATAACTTTAAATTAGCTCGACTCAGATTTGCTTTAGATAAATGAATCTCAACTAATTCGGCATTTGGCGCATCTAAACCACGTAAGGAAACACCATCGTTATTTAAGTCTTGCAGGGCTAAAATGCGGGCATAACTTACTTTGACATTGTGAGCAGCATCAACGGTACTCCAGGCCTGATAATGGAACTGTTTCTGGCGATCAGGAATCTCTTTGACAAACAGAACCAATGCAACCAATAAACTGATAGATTCAGCAGATCCCAAAACTTTTCCGATCCAAGACTCACTATCAGCGATTACAATTATGATGGTGAAAAGAATCACAGCAACTACAGAAACTAGCCATGTAGGAGCATCCCAGAAAGTACTAATAAATTTCTGCTGTACTTGTTGGATAACATGACTGACGGGTTGTGCGGCAATTTGAGATTTAATTTGCTGATATTTTAGTATCGAGTTCTTCAATAACTCCTTAAAGCCTTGACTGTCTAATTGAATGGTAATAAATGCTTTCTTCGGTTGACTAATCTTGGGAGAAACCTTAGCAGATATATTGGCCGATGGATCTGATGGACTGGGTGTTAAATTATTTGCTGAATCTGAGGCAACGCGGGGCTCTAGGTTAGGTTGATATTCTACAGACGATGTATTAGATAAAGTATTTGAGGCTTTGGGAACTACTTCTACTTTTGGCACCGATTGGGGAACAGTTTCCTGTCCTGCTCCCTTCAGCATGAGAGCACAAACTTCTCTTAAAGCACTTTGCCAAGCCTTTTTTAGTTCAGGATTCCAATCGTCTTGCAAATATTCTTCCAGCGTGACTAAGAGCGCTTTCGTCACGGGACTATAATATTTAGGAATTACGCCATAACTGACATGCCGCGCCCCGAGAGCGTGAAGTACTGGTGTTAAAACTGAGGGATTGCGTAGATTTTCTACGACTAGTACTAATGAATTCAACAGTTTTTTATGCTGATTCTGCATATCAGCATTAGCGAAAAGAGGTTGTATTTCAGGATTCGCTTGAAATAAATTTTCGTAGAAACTAGCTGCAAATTTATCAGCATGGGGCTTTAGTGTGTTAAAGCTGGTCTCTAATATTTCAATATTAAATGACATGTTCACTCTAGCCAATAAGAATTAGTCAAGGATAATGAGTCAGTTACTGATGGAAAATTAATACACCAATCCTAAATGGGTTGTGTTGTGTGAGTCCTTACAATTGATTTAGGACTGCCGTATAAACTATATATTCAAGCTGTTTAATTCTTGCCATAGATTAGTCATAAATTCATCGGTATTCTTGATTCCCATTTTACCTAATGCTTCCCATTCTTCTGTTGTATAATCAAGGTCTTGCCCCATGATTTCTTGCGTCCAATAGGGCAATTGTGACGGATTTTCCATTAAGTCATAGGTCATTTTTAAGATTTTTGTGCTTGTAGAATTTTCCCTCGCTTGGGTAGTCAGGCAAAAATTTAATAGCTTGGCTAGCTTGCTTTGGGGTGGAATGGCAATCAGGAAAGCCATGTTTTGTGCCAAGATAAATTTATCTAGTTTCATATTTTTATATAGTTTGTTTCAAGTTTTTAGTTTATTTAGTTATGGTTCTTAGTGCTACAGCAATCCTAAATGGGTTGTATGGTGTGCGCCCGGAGGGCGCACACCATACAACGGTTTCAGCAGCCTAGTCCTTACAACTTGGGTCTGAAAGCGACAAAATTTAATGGAAGAGTAGAACGCTCTGCGCCGCACTCTTTTGCTTTCAGTTGCTAGCCCTGGATCAGAAGTTTTTCGTTTATTTAATTGGCTTCCCCAGCGAGTGAGAGTACCCCCATTAAACCCTACCCTAGAGTGGATTTCAAGGGGCATTTAAGAACCCTTCTAAATCGTATATACAATGTACAAGCAAATAAGCGTATTCAAAAATCGCTGAAATTCTCTGCTGGAAAGTTTTAGAGGTCGTCGCGGAGTTTACAGTCTCGATAGGGCACTCATCGGCATCAAAGCAAAGTTACCCTGATAATGGGATGATTGGAGTCTCAGTACTTAAGCTCATTGCGAATTCGCATAGAAACAGGATCTTAACTTAATCGGAAAATTGCATGCGCTGGAGAATGCGGGTGGCGATGCAGAAAAAGACGCTACCAATGAGGGCGATCGCTACGGGAGCGTACCAGATACTGAGCCAGCCCGTACCCCGCACAAAGGCATCTCGGGTGATGAGGACGAAGTAGCGGGCGGGGATGAAGTTGGCGAGGAGGGAGAAGGGCAAGGGAATATTTTCGAGACGGTAAATGAAGCCGGAGAGGAGTAAGGCGGTCAGAAAACCCGCGATCGCTGTGCCCTGAACGGCTCCGGTCTGGTTTCCGGCGCGGGCTCCGACGAATAAACCAAAGGCAACGGCTGCGGCCAGGTAGACCACCAGTCCCACTAGAAATGGTGTGGGATCCCCCTGGATGCGGAGGTCAAACAGGAGTGTGGCCACGAGGAGCACCACCAGGGCTTCACCGAAGCCAACGAGGAGATAGGCCAGTTCTTTGCCCAGCAGCCATTCCACCGAACTCAGGTCAGACGCATATACCTGAACGATCGTCCCCTGTTCCTTTTCCCGCACGAGGGCAATGGAGGAGAGAATGGAGGGAAATACCCAGAGGATAACGGCAAAAATGCCGGGAACAATGTACAACCCCTCCCGACGACCGGGGTTAAACCAAAGGCGCACTTCTGGATTCAGGGGGGATTTGGCTCCGGGGGGGAGGAGGTCACTGCTGCGCAGAAAAAACTGAGTAGTGGCCCGTAAACTGTTTTGAATCACTCGGGCATTGTTGACATCACTGCCATCCACGAGGGCTTGAATGGTCACGGGTTTACGGGACTTAATCTGTCGTTGAAAGTCCGGGGGAATAATGATGGTGGCTCTGGCGGTTCCACGATCGAGGGTGGCCAGGGCGGAGTTATTTTCCAGGGGTGTGGGCACAAACTGACTAGTGGCAAAGAGGCGCTCAATATAGGTGCGACTGAGGGGACTATTATCCAAGTCCTGGACACTCAGGGGAATATTTTTGGCTTCTAGACGAATGGCAAAGCCGTAAATCAGTAAGACGGCCAGGGGCAAGACAAAGGCCAAGGCTAAGGTGAGCCGATCGCGTCGGAACTGGTTGAGTTCTTTGAAACACTGGGCAAACACTCGTTTCATAGGGTCACCGCTGCAGTGACGGTTTCTGCCTGTTGGGCCCGTTGGACAATGCCAATAAACGCATCCTCCAGACTGAAGGGAGTGGGGTCAATGCGCTGGAGATCAATCTGGGACTGCTGCAACCAGTGTCGCACCTGCTCCAGTTCCTGATCCGGTTGATCTAGTACCAAGTGAAGACGATCGCCAAAGATGGAAACACGCCAGGGTTCCAGCCGTTCTTTTAAGCAATCTGAGGCCCGTTGAGGCTGGTCAGAAAGGAGGGTAAAGAGTTGGCCAGGCTGACTGTTTTTAATCTCACTGGGGGAACCCTGGGCCACGATCGCTCCTGCCGCCATGAAGGCCATGGTGTTGCAGTTCTCCGCTTCTTCCAGATAGTGAGTAGTGACCAGGATGGCGGTTCCCCGACGGGCAAAGTCCCGAATCAGTCGCCAAAATTGCCGCCGCGCCAGAGGATCCACCCCGGAAGTGGGTTCATCCAAAAATAAAATATCCGGTTCGTGCATCACGGAAGCTCCAAAGGATACCCGTTGTTTCCAGCCCCCGGGCAAGCTGCCGGTCATTAAGTCCTCCCGCCCCTTCAGTCCGCAGGTTTCCAGTACCCAGTCGATTTTTTGCCGCCGCACCCGGTGGGGAACGCCATACACTCCGCAGTAAAAGGCTAAGTTTTCACGAATGCTGAGATCGTCGTAGAGGGTGAATTTCTGACTCATGTAGCCAATGCGGGAGCGCACTTCAGGCCGATCGAGGTTATGGGTTTCCCCCGCCAGTTGAATCTGGCCGCCACTGGGGGGCAGGAGACCACAGAGCATTTTAATGGTTGTGGTTTTGCCTGCGCCATTGGCTCCCAGCAGTCCATAGATTTCGCCATAATGCACCGTGATGTCTACTCCCTTGACGGCCTGAAAACTACCAAACGTCTTTTGTAGATCATCGGTATTAATGGCAAGTCCTCCCCTGACTTTACCCCCACGAGAGGCGGGAAAGTCTAGGTAAGGGGGATCTAAGCCCTGTTGTCGCAGGCGATTGACAAAGACATTTTCCAGGGTGGGTTTATCCAATCGCAACGCTTTTAAGGTTAGTCCGTGGGTACTCAGCAGGTCCCGAATGTGCCGTTGCCCCTGCTCTGGATCCGTGACCATCACATCCAGCCGATCGCCAAAGGTTTGAATATCCACCAGGTTCGCCCCGTAGTCGGGGGATTGGCTCAACAGGGCTTCCGCGTGCTCCAGGGGATCGGCCCGGACTTCAAGGCGCTGCAGTCCTAAGCTCTGGCGCAGGTCTGTGAGACTACCAATTTCCTGAATTTCCCCCCCGTAGATCAAAGCAATGCGATGACACCGTTCCGCTTCGTCTAGGTAGGGCGTTGCCGCAACGATCGTCACCCCTTCGGTGGCCACCGTCGCTAAGAGATCCCAAAACTCCCGCCGTGAGACTGGATCCACCCCCGTTGTGGGTTCATCCAGGAGTAGGATTTGAGGTTGGGTTACTAAGGCACAGCACAGGGCTAGCTTTTGCTTCATCCCGCCGGACAGTTGCCCCGCCAGTCGATCCCGAAAGCGATCTAAATCTACCCGTTGCAGTAAAGTCCGGGCACGATCGCTAAAGGACTTTTCCGAAACCCGCCGCAGTCCCGCACTGTAGCGCATATTCTCGGCAATACTCAGATCGGGGTAGAGGGAGAACTTTTG
>JBEAPM010000357.1:0-3319 GCA_041164445.1 Cyanobacteriota bacterium | reverse complement strand
ATCTTCCCCTGGCCCCAAGAAAATCGTATCGGCATGGGGAGCCGCTTCTTCCGGTAAGGCGGTAACCTGTAAGCCACCTAGTACCACATAAGCCCCTTTTGCCCGATAGTGATCCGCTAATTCATAGGCACGATATGCGGAGGTAATATAAACCTGAATTACCACTAAGTCAGGCTCATCGTTTAAATTTAAAACTTCAACGTGTTCATCCTGTAACTCAATTTCGTCTTCAGGGTGGAAAAAAGAAGCGATCGTTGCCAAACCGAGGGGTGGAAATAAGTGATACTTAATTGGTCGCCAGAAGGGGCTTAGGGCCTCGGTGAGGGCGGGCAAAATCATTTTAACTTTTAAGGGACGAGAGTTCATTGACTGCTCCTCAGGTACGGTCAGGTTATCTTTAGAGTACTGCCCTTTTTTGGCTTTGGGATCGGTTATATATAACTTTGCAGTCCTTTACATTTCGTATTTTTTTACCCCTGATCGACTGGCTTTCCACTGAAAGCGGAAAAATTTAATGGAATAGTCTTCCGCCTTAAGTTGGTAGCCGATCGCCTGAACCTTCTACTGCCCCAAAATCTGACTATGACTCAACTCAATTACGACGACTTATTTAATCTGATTGAACATCTCGTCCTCTGCCATTCCCCCAGTGGGTTTGAAACAGAAATCGATCGTTTTTTACTCGCAGCTTTTGCCGCCCTGAAACGAGAGGTGTGGCAGGATCCGGCGGGGAATATTATTGTTAAAATTCCCGGTCAAACGGAAGCGTCTGCCCTGGCGATTACGGCCCACAAAGATGAAATTGGCATGATGGTCAGAGTCCTACAGGGAAACGGACGGATTGCCCTACAGCCTCTGGGGGGAGCCTATCCCTGGGTTTATGGTGAAGGCATTGTGGATTTACTGGGAGATGAGGAAACCATTAGTGGTGTGTTGTCTTTTGGGTCTCGTCATGTTTCCCATTTGTCCCGTCAAAGTCGCCTTCAGGATCAAGCCCCGGTGCGCTGGGAAGATGCCTGGGTGGAAACCAAACGATCTGCGGCGGCCCTAGACGCGGCGGGGATTCGGCCAGGAACGCCCGTCGTAGTGGGCAAACACCGGAAGCGATCGTTTCGGATGGGGGATTACATCAGTAGCTATACCCTAGATAACAAAGCCTCTCTCGCAATTCTCTTGGAACTAGCGAAAACCCTGACCCAACCCCAGCACACCGTTTATCTTGTTGCCTCCGCCAAGGAAGAAGTGGGGGCCGTGGGGGCGATGTACTTTACCCAACGCTTAGAAATCGATCGCTTAATTGCCCTGGAAATTTGTCCCCTCTCCAGCGAATATCCCCTCCAAGCCGGGAGTGAGCCGGTTTTACTGACCCGTGATGCCTATGGGCTCTATGACGATCGCTTAACCCAAGACCTGAGAACAGCGGCGATTGAGGCGGGGGTGCCGGTACAACTCACCACCCTGGAACGCTTTGGTAGTGATGCGTCCATTGCCATGAAGTTTGGTCACATTGCCCAAGGGGCCTGCTTGTCCTTTCCCACCCACAACACTCACGGCTACGAAATTACCCACCTGGGAGCGATCGTGGGCTGCATTGAAATCCTGCAAGCCTATTGCAACGCCCCTACTTGAGGAATCTGCTGGGCAGCCTTGGCACAATCGAGAAAAATATATTACTATTTAGTTATTGAGTTTTGTTAAGTTTTCTATCATTCTCGTAACTATCATGGACAATTCAATTTCTGTAGAGGCTCCCTCTCTGTCGCGGAGACAGTTACTCAACTTTTTGACCGGGGCGGTGGTGGCCACGGTCGCCGGTTCCTCCCTATATCCCGTAGTGCAATATTTTGTGCCCCCTAGCGAAACGGGGGTTGGTGGGGGTTTGCTAGCCCGGGATAAGGCGGGCAATCCCATTCCGGCGAGTCAAATTTTGGCCGAGCCGGTGGGCACCCGGGCTTTGGTGGCGGGGTTGGCGGGGGAACCGACCTATCTCATTGTCGGCTCGGATGGCTCCCTCGAATCCCGGGGTATTGTGGATAACTGCACCCACTTGGGCTGTACCTTTCCCTGGAATCCGGTGGATCAGCAGTTCCAGTGTCCTTGTCATGGCTCTCGCTATGCTCCCGATGGCCAAGTGGTGCGGGGACCAGCCGATCGTCCCCTCAAAATTGTGCGGGTTGAGGTGCAGGGGGATAACATTTGGCTCTATCCTTGGACGGAGCTAGATCCTCGAACCAGTGAACGGCCTTGGTGGGCTTAACGGCATCGAGGTGAGGAACCCCAGTGTAGAAATCTAATCGATTTTCCACTGAAAAGTTAAGGGAAGAGTGCGGCGCGGAGCGCCGCACTCTTCCGCCTTAAGTTAGTCGCCATCTAATCGTAGAAACCCAATCTTAGGAGTACCTGACCGATGTTAACCAGTGCGATCGTTGCTTATTTTCACTACTTTAGTTTTCTGCTGGCCACCGCTGCTCTGATGGTGGAAACCTTAACCTTAAAGGAAAATTTAGAGCGATCGGAAGCTTGGCGAATTGTTTTTGCAGATGCGGTTTATGGCGTGGCAGCGATCGGGGTTTTAGGGACGGGCATTTTGCGGGTTCTCTACTTTGGTCAGGGGGCGGAATTTTACACCGCTAATCCTATTTTCTGGGTCAAGGTGGGGCTTTATATTTTGGTGGGAGCCTTGTCCCTCTTTCCCACCATTTCCTTTCTGCTCTGGATTCCGACGTTGCAGAAGGCAGAACTCCCCCAGCCCACGGTACAGCGGGTTCGTCAACTGCAATGGGTCATCCGTGGAGAGTTAGCGGGGTTTGCGATTATTCCCCTCTTTGCTGCTCTGATGGCCCGAGGCATTGGCTTGTAGGGAAGTTTGACTATTCCAATAAGGCGGATCGATTCAGGGCAATTAACTGTTTGAAGGCATCATTGTCTAACTCCGTTAACCAGGATTCATCGGCACCCACGATCGCTCCGGCAATACTTTTCTTGTCTTCAATCATTTGATCAATGCGTTCTTCTAAAGTGCCGAGGGCCAGGAATTTATGGACAAAGACGTTCTTTTTCTGTCCAATCCGAAAAGCCCGATCGGTGGCTTGATCCTCTACCGCAGGGTTCCACCAGCGATCGAAATGGAAAACGTGGTTCGCTTTGGTGAGGGTAATGCCTACGCCCCCCGCTTTGAGGGAGAGGATAAAAATAGAGGGCTCTGTGTCTGGATGTTGAAATTCTTCAATCATCCGTTCCCGTTTTTGACGAGTGGTTCCCCCATGTAGATAGTAGGTATTGTAATGACAGGTCTGGTGAAAATAGTGCTGAAGAGAAT
>JBEAPM010000356.1:0-20060 GCA_041164445.1 Cyanobacteriota bacterium | reverse complement strand
CCGTTAGCCGCTGACGATGTTGCCAAAACCAGCGCAGATGGGAACCTAAAGCCCAGAAAATGACGATACTAAAAATAATGCCGACAAAGGAGAGTCGTAGAAAAATAACTTTTTGAAACTGAAACCAAAGGACAGAAAGCAGATTATACTGTTTGGTATAGCTAAGAGAAGCCTGGATAAATCCGGTATAGAAAACAGGCAAGGTTTGGGTTAGGACATAGGGCAAAACGATCGCTATTAAGGGGAGTAATCCCCCAAGGCTATAGGCGAGTAAGGCTAGACCTTCTGGCTGGGCTTGTTCCTGTCTCAAGCTGATGATCCATTTCAGCAATAGATATAGCCCTAAACAGACTGCGGTATAGGCTAAATTTAAACGTATCAAGACGGCAACACCCATCAAAATACCAGCCCCTAAAAAGCCCCTCCAGCCCTGGGGAACGATCGCTAAACGGGTAAAACAAGCCCCCAGAAACAGGAGGGCTAAATGCTCGGATAGAACAGCCTGACCACCAGGGGCGAGATTGATTAAGATAATCCAACTGAAACCGGCAATCCAACCCGTTTTGTCATCCCAAAAGGTACGGGTAACGTGATAACTGAAAGCAGCGATCGTAGCCACTACGATCGCACCGAGGGCACGCACCCCGAGGAAGGTTTTTCCCCCTAAAAAAATCAAAGTAGCGAAGCTATACCACAGCAAAGGAGGCTTGACATCCAGCAAATCGGTATAGGGTAAATGCCCCTCTAAAACCGATTGTCCCAGGAGAATAAAAGTACTTTCATCCCAGTCAATATCACCTTGAAAAAAGTAGGGAAAGCGGCTGATTAAACTAACGAGAAGAAAAATACCCCAGATCTGCCAATTTGCGATCGGTTTCAGGTCTGAAGTAGGGGCAATCCTAGCCAATGGCTTGAATCCATTCTTTAACGGAGTATTCTGTCCAAATGCCATTTTGCCAGTAGGGATCCCCTTCTACGTATTGGCGAACCGTAGCTTCATCGGGAGCTTCATAAATCCCAAAAACCATAGACAAATCGGCACTGGGCCCGATCGTAATTAGTACTCCAGATTCTTGTTGAGCTTTCAGCCCGGCTAGGTGTGCGTCTCGGTAGGGGGCTCGTTTTTCTAAAACGTTTTCGCAGTAACTGCCCCACATTACATACTTTGTCATGGTATTACCTCACATCAGGAGTTGATTCGGACGTTCAGGATACTCCCCCCTTAATCCGCAGGAAGAACCTGAGCCGCCAAACCAGTGTGAGTGGATCATACCGCAATCTTTTCCTGTCTAAGCGGGGCATCTAGCTAGGGAGTATTTGCAGGGATTGGGAGTTATTCTAAATGGGCTGTTTCTGCATCCTCAGCTAAGCGATCGGCCACTTGGGTATAGCCCTGAATGATAGCCAGATATTTAATTGCCTGGGAAATACTTTGGATCAGCAAAGTGGCAAACGCCACGAGCAACATCGTTTTAATGGGGGCCCGGGGTAAGCCATTGGCATCGGAGGAGATTTCCCAAGTCCCCCAGGATCCATCCGGTAAATAGCCCCAGGAGTATAAAACTGGTCCCCAACTCACCCAGAGTCCCAGCAGGCAAAAAGGGATTAAAAACAATAAGGTTCCCAATAAATCAATCCAAGCCCGTTTTTTGGGGTTCCACTGGCTATAAAGAAAATCGACTCGAACATTGGAACCGTGTTTGAGACTATAGGCAAAGCCCAAGCAAAACATGATCGAAAATAAGTACCATTGCAGTTCAATCAGGGCATTGGAAGAGAGGGAAACTCCCACAAAGCGCCCAATATAACGCATAGTCACGTTATAAAACCCCACCGCGATCGTTAGGAGGATCAGCCAGGTCACGGCCTTGCCTAACCGATCGATCGCCGCATCGATCGCCTGGGAGAGTTGAATTAAGCGAGACATGAGCATAAGGCAAACTTACCCCATAAACGGCCGGGTTAACCAGCTTAGCCCCACCTTGATCTGGTGTTCCCAGGTGGGCATTCGTTGTAGGTAGACTAAACGACGAATCAGATAGGCGAGGGGGCCATCCAACTGAAGACCCAGACCGGAGAGGGCGGCCCGATCTTCTCCCAGGGCGAGCATTTCTCCCAAATGTTGATAGCGGAAGGGCAGTAAAGGACGATCGTTCCCCTCAGCTTGCTGGAGAGAAGCCCAGAGATTCCATGCCACATAGTCTGCCTGTTGAAAGGCTCCCTGGGCGGTTTTTGGAATGGGCTGACCACTGGCATCCCGTCCCTCTGCCAAATCCCCTAGGGCATAGATCTGATCATGGTTTTGCACTTGTAGGGTGGGCCCAGTCCGAATTTGCCCCCGATCGTTGCGGGGTAAGGATAGGGATTGCACCACCGGCACCACTCGATTGCCGATCGTCCAGAGGACAACATCCACGGGAATCCGATCCACCTGTTCCCGGTAGACTAAATCGAGAAAATCCGATCCGACTTCCTGCACCGTAGTTTCTAAGTCGATCCACACTCCTCGATCCGCCAAGGCTTGCCGGGCTGCCTCTTGGTTAAAGGCAGCGGAAAATCGCAACACCTGATCACTTTTTTCGATAATGCGAACGCGCCCCCGTTCCCCAAGACGATCCGCCACTTTACAGGCCAATTCCACGCCACTATAGCCCCCGCCCACGATCGCTACCCGAATTTTCACCTCTGGAGTTTGGGCACGAGCTTGTTCCAAGGCTTGAAACTTTGCCTTGAGGCGATAGGCATCTTCTACACTCCGAAAGGGAATAGCATAATCTGCTGCGCCGGGAACCCCTTCCAAAGGTGTTTCCCCTCCCAACGCCAGCACCAAGCGATCCCAGGATATTTTCTCCCCTGAACCTAAGGCGACCCACTGTTGTTCTAAGTTAATTTGCTCCACCGTACCTTGGCAAAAGCGCACAGTTGTCTCCTTGAGCAGTTCCGCAAACCGAGGCGCAATCTCCCAATCCGCCATCTCTCCTGTGACTAATTCGTACAGCAAGGGCAAAAACACAAAACGATCGTTGCGATCCACCAGAGTAATTTCTGGTTGACCAATGTCCGCCCAAGGGAATTGACCGAGGCGTAAGGCTGTGTACAAGCCCCCAAAGCCTCCCCCTAGAATACAAATCCGCGCACCTCGGACAGGATTTTGCGCTGAATCGGCAGTAACCGGATCAGCTTCAGCAGAGGGGAACGGAATGGCAGCAGTCACGGCATCGACTCCACTTTCTATCTAGGATGATTGAGAACACTGGGAAAAACGATCGTATTGTAACGGGAAATGCTAAGCAACTCAGCGATTTGAGGGGGAAGGTTAAAAAATCCTTGAAATTTATAGGGTTCTCTCTATTAATAATACGTCTCAACCTTCTTCTAAAGGGTTAAACTGGTTCTGTTCAGCAATTCTCATTCATTAGGAAGCTTTGCCCGGATCCGGACAAAGCTATTGGAAATATTTTCAATAGATCTTTCTTAGCAGATCGGTCTGTAAAGTCCATACCTCCCTTAAATTAAGTTGAGGTTGAAGCCCCATTCTAGTCCGTTAAGTCCTAGAATAAGATTGCTGAGTTGTGTTGGATGAATCAGTATGTGTGAGGAATTTGCATTATGATGTATAGAGCATTAGTCCCCATGGTCACGATCGCTGCTCTTGTTGGAGTGGTGGAACCTGTGCTTGCCTTAGAGAACGATACCAGAGGCTTAGATTCTATTTTAGAGGTTGAACATGCAACCGCCGATCAGGATTTAACCTCACTAGCTCAACAAGCAGCCGGCGCTACCCTTTTCCGAGTGGATTTGTCAGAAGCTCCGGTTAACTTAGCTCAAGCCGCAGGCTCGGATCAATTTGGCGGCAGTTTTACTCCTTCCGAGGATTTGCAACAATTACTTAACGATCTGACTCCCTTAGTCGATACCCGTAGACCTTGGCCTACTCCGGGGACAACCTTTGGGACACCGACTGCCTATGGTGCGAATTGGCGGCAAGCCTTTGTGGGAGCATCGGGCATTATTGACTTCGGCGGAGTTGGACGGACAGATGGTTCGTTCTCTGTCGGTGCGGGTTTTGGTGATTCCGTCAACTCCCTGGGGGCTGAGGTTTCCATGAGCGTGACCAGTGTGTCCGCCAGTGATTTTGGTGATAGCGGCTCCTTCGGGCTTAAACTCCACAAAATCATTCCCAATACTGGCGGTCTGGGACTGGCCGTGGGTTGGTCTAATGCTCTGGATTGGGGAGACACTACCGATGCACCTGAAACCATCTATGGGGTCGCCAGTAAAACCTTTGCCCTTCGTCCTAATAATGCTATTAACCGGATGCCGTTGTCGGTGAGCTTAGGGATGGGAACGGGTAGTTTCCGATCTACTGGGGCAATTGCTGCAAATGATAACGATCCCAACGTCTTTGGCAGCCTGGGTGTTGTTCTACTTCCCCAAATCTCCCTCGCCACGAGTTGGACTGGGAGCCAATGGAACTTAGGGATGGGGGTTGCGCCCTTCCGTATTCCCCTGACCTTTAGTTTAGGCTTTACGGATGTAACAGATAACACTGTTAACGGTACTGGGTTTAACATCAACGCAGGTTATGCGATTCAGTTCTAACTTAGCTATATCACCTGGGTTAAAGCATCGTTTAATTTCTTACGGCTTTAGCCCTGATTGGGATAGCTCAAATCTACTCAGTGCCCTCTACTATTCATCGATTATCCATCAGTCCATTAAGGAGATATGCCATGCATCAAGCATTCATGAGCGTCAAAAAAGCGATCAAGCTTGCCGGGCTAGTAGTTGCTTCTGGCACCTTCATATCCTTGGGTGCCACCCAAGCCTTTGCGGGTCAAGCCACGGTAGTGACCATAGGCGATTCTAGCGCTGGGGGAACAGTAAACTTCAACGCTGATTCTGGATCAACTCCAGGCGTTACGATTCAAACTCTCGATACTGCAGGGGGCGCGATTCCAGTTGCTATTGCTCCTGGAGTTATAGCTCTGGTCTCTTCCCAAGCAACGGCTATTGCTCAGGGAACAATTACTCAAGCTCAGGCAGATACTGGTATTGGATCCGGCGGCGCTGTTATTGATCTTTCAGGATCACCTGCAGTCATTAACGCTATCGTTGAAGCCTCGACTGAAACAACAGTGGCTGTACCTGGCTCAGGTCAGGTTTCCGTAGGTGCAGAACTCAATGCGCTTGGATCCTCTGAAACTTTAGCAAGCATCAGTGTAACTACGCCTTCTGGTGCAACGGTTACTCTAGCTCAGGTTCTCAGCAATGTAAGTGCAGCCCTAGGGGGGGGAGATGGAGTGATCCTTCCCACCGCCCTCAATGATGCCTCTATTGCCCTGTTAATTGCCCTGGGAGATTCTGCTGCATTGCCCCCAGGTGCCCGAGCAGAAGTTGGGCGTGCTGCCCGCGCCATCGCAGCGCTATTGTCTGCTGCGAGAAATTAACCCTAGACTATCCCAGTTTTACAGCTAGGGACTGAAACAATCACAGTATATGCCTTTCACTAATTGATAACAGCTACAACTTGTGTGATACAGGTCGAGGAACTTTTGGGGGATCCTCGGCTTTTTTATGGGTTCAACCTTTCCAGTCACCGGGGAAGGTCTATAACTGTAAATTTGGGCTTTCCACTGAAAGCGGAAAAATTTAATGGAAGAGTGCTGTGCGGCACTCTTCCGCCTTAAGTTGGTAACCTAAATTTGAAATTATTTCAGACTCAGACAGATGATGCCCACAGCCCCTGAAAGGACGGCGTTTATCGCCCTGGAGCAGGTTACTAAAATGTATCCCAACGGTAGTCTAGGACTCTCGGAGGCCAGCCTTCGTTTAAACCAGGGAACATTTTTGTTTGTGACGGGGGCTTCGGGGGCAGGCAAAAGTACCCTATTAAAATTGCTTTATGGGGCAGAGCGTCCCAGTCGAGGCAAAGTTCTCATCAACAATAAAGATATTGGTCAACTGCGAGGCGATCGTTTAGCTCGTTTTCGTCGTCGAGTGGGGGTGATTTTTCAGGACTATAAATTACTACCTCAGCGTACCGTAGCGGAGAATGTGGCCTTTGTGTTGTGGGCTCAGGGCTATAGCCAGGAAGCGATCGATGCCCGCCTCTTGCCAACCTTAAAGTTAGTGGGCTTGAAACATAAGGCCCAATGTTTTCCGGCTCAGTTATCGGGTGGTGAACAACAACGGGTCAGCATTGCCAGAGCGATCGTGGGGATGCCCCCCCTGCTGCTGGCGGATGAACCCACGGGAAATTTGGATGCCGATAATTCTCAGCAAATCATGGATATTTTGCATCAATTGCACCAAAAAGGAGTCACCATTATTGTGACCACCCACGATGCCAGATTAATTCAACGCTTCTCTCATCCTTTGGTTCAAATTCGTCACGGCAAGCTGAAATGGCTGAGACAAAGTTAAATCCCCCCCTTAAACCCCTCGTGAGACGTGTATCCCCACCTCTGTTACCGCAAATACCGAACCTTAGAGCCTTTAGCACTCGATCACGTAGAGTGCTAAATTTTGATTGCAGTTTGATCGAAGTGGCGTAAAGGACGTAGCTATGGCAAAACTCATTCTCTTGAAAGACGAAGCCCGTGAGGCGTTAGAGCGGGGCGTGAATGCGCTAGCGGATGCCGTGAAAATCACCTTGGGACCTCGGGGACGGAACGTGGTACTAGAGCGTAAGTTTGGTGCGCCGGAAGTGGTGAATGATGGGATCACGATCGCTAAGGATATTGAATTAGAAGATCCTTTTGAAAATACGGGAGCCCAACTGATTCGGGAAGTTGCTTCTAAAACCAAGGATTTAGCTGGGGATGGTACCACCACGGCTACGGTATTAGCCCAGGCTTTAATTCGGGAAGGCTTGAAAAACGTCGCAGCTGGTAGCAACCCAGTCAGCCTGCGTCGAGGCATTGAAAAAACCGTTGCCTATTTAGTGAAAGAAATTGCAGCCCTAGCCAAACCGGTGGAAGGGGATGCCATTGCTCAGGTTGCCACCGTTTCTTCGGGGAATGATGAGGAAGTGGGCCGCATGATTGCCGAAGCCATGCACAGAGTGACCACGGATGGCGTGATCACCGTTGAAGAATCCAAGTCCCTGAATACCGAGTTGGAAGTGGTGGAAGGGATGCAATTCGATCGGGGTTACCTCTCTCCTTACTTTGTGACGGATCAGGAGCGCATGATTGCGGAACTAGAGGATGTGCTGATTCTGATTACGGACAAAAAAATCAGCTCTATTCAAGACCTTGTTCCCATCCTGGAAAAAATTGCCCGCATTGGCAAGCCCCTGTTGATCATTGCCGAAGACCTGGAAGGGGAAGCCCTCGCGACCCTAGTGGTGAACAAAATGCGCGGTGTTCTCAACGTTGTCGCCGTCAAAGCCCCTAGTTTTGGCGATCGTCGTAAAGCGATTCTCCAGGATATTGCGGTTCTCACCGGAGGACAAATGATTTCTGAAGAGGTGGGCTTATCCTTGGATGTTGTGGATATCGAGATGTTAGGCTCAGCCCGTAAAGTCACCCTGGAAAAAGACAATACCATTATCGTCTCCAAGGATGAGCACAAAGCGGAAGTTGAGAAACGGATTGCTCAAATCCGTCAACAACTCGCAGAAACCGACTCCGATTACGACATGGAAAAACTACAGGAACGCATTGCCAAACTGGCCGGTGGGGTTGCTGTCATTAAGGTTGGTGCGCCGACAGAAACAGAATTGAAAAACCGGAAGCTCCGCATTGAGGATGCCTTAAATGCAACCAAAGCAGCGGTGGAAGAAGGCATTGTGCCCGGTGGTGGGACAGTTCTGGTGCGTTTAATTGACAAGGTCAATAGCTTCAAAGCTAGCCTTGGGGAAGAAGAGCGCATCGGAGCAGATATTGTTGCCCGGGCATTACCCGCTCCCCTTTGCCAAATTGCCGATAATGCAGGCGTAGAAGGTCGGGTTGTATTGGAAAAAGTGCTCCATTTAGCCAATGTTAACGAAGGCTATAACGCTTTAACCAATACCTATGAAGACCTAGTGGTTGCGGGGATCGTTGATCCGGCTAAAGTGCTGCGCTCTGCCCTGCAGGATGCGGCATCCGTTGCAGCTATGGTTTTAACCACTGAAGTCCTGGTTGTGGAAGAGCCTGCTCCAGAACCCTCTGCTCCCAATCCCGGCATGGGTGGTATGGGCGGCATGGGTGGTATGGGTGGCATGGGCATGATGTAAGCCTCATCACTCCCCTGATCACACTCGCGGGTCAGCGTTGCGTACATAACACTCAACGCTTCCCTTCTGGATGGTTCCCACATTACACCTCTATTGATCCCCCGCCCACAGCGGGGGATTTGTGTATAAAAGGGCCGCTAGACCAAACTGTTGTGGGGAAATTGCTATAAGCTTAAAGAATCTTTACAGGGTACCTCGAACCATTCAACCTATTGCCCTAGAGGTTACCCTAGTACCACACAGGAAGAAGGTAGTAATAGGCAGGGGTCGGGCGGTGCAATCGCTCGACACTCTGAATCGAGGTGACCTGTAGTCTGCTGCCTTGCAGTCAGGGCAAACCTACCGCTCTAGATCCGGAGACTAGATTTGCCTACTGTGGTGCTGGTGGTGCTGAATATTGTGGTGCAACTTGCTGCGGTACAGAGCCCGTGTTCTGAGAAGGCTGCGGTGTTGGTACTGACGGCAATTTCCCCTCGCTATAATGTCTAGAGATTATTGTTTCAAACCCTATGGCCAAACATACCCAAGCTCACTTACCTCGGCGGATTAAAAAGTACAAGGGAGGGTTAGATGCGCGTACCAAACAGCAAATGGAATACTACATGGGGGCAAAACTGCTCGAAATTGGCGTGAATCCCCAATCTGTGACCTATCGTTGGTCTGCCAAAGCTGACGGTGACGATGAAATTTGGACTTATAGTGCCTACTGGGGAGATTCCCTAGAAAATTTGCTGCTAGAGGAGTCTGCAAAAAAAGCGGGGCAAAATCCTGCCCCAACGGATTCCTAAAGCGTCCTGTTCCTCCTGGGGGGATAATGGGAATATCTATTGTAATGGCTTTGAGTGGCAAGGCATGACAGGCATGACAGGGTAGAGTGCCTGGCTGTTGCCCCCTCTGTTCCTGCTGTTGATCGTCCAGCTACCACCTTAAGGCGGAAAAGTGCAGCGCGGAGCGCCGTACTTTTCCATTAAATTTTTTCGCTTTCAGTGGAAAGCCGATCGTCTTTGTAATCTATGTGTGGAGAAACACTAATGTATAATCCGTTCCTTTTATTCTTCTTTCACTTACCTCTGGCGGTTGCCCAGCAATTTCCAGTATGGTTTACATTAGTGTACGTAGTGGGCTTTCTTGCCGCTGTCGGTATAGGTTCCGTTGCCTGGTATAACTCGAAACGTCCAGCAGGGTGGGAAGATGCAGAACGTCCAGATTATGTTCCGGATGTCCCAGCCCCTGAAGAAGATAGTAATAGAGAAGAAAATTGAGCTGAATCTGGCGATTTATTGCGATGAATAATTGTGACGATCGCTGATGAAGGCTTGAGTGCTCGCAGACGCTGTAACCTTGCATGTCTCATTATCCTGATTCCCATTCCAATACTGAAGCTGGGGAAATTTCCCAGGTTCGTAAGCCCTTAGGGCGTTATTTAGTAGAAGCCGGTCTGCTCTCTCAGGCTCAACTTGACATTGCGCTACGGGATCAGGAGTATTCTGGATATCCCCTAGGGGAAATTTTAGTTTTGCGGGGTTGGGTTCAACAGTCAGTAATTGATTTGGTGGTTCAAAAGTTGCAACCAGTTAGCGATGCAAGCCAAAGTGAACTGCGAATTGTTATTGAACATGGACATACCTTAGCCCGAGGAATTCTAGGGCAAGGCAGCTCAACAACGATCCTGGCAGATGATGATACCCAGTTAGAACTTTGGGATCAAGAGACAACGACAATCCATAATATTGCTGAGTATCAGGACATGAACCGAGACACTCAAGACTCCTGACCCTTCTCAACGATCGCTACAAAGTTACTTAAGATTTGCAAGCCCGCGTGGGATGACTTTTCGGGATGGAATTGAGTCCCTAAAATATGGTCTTGGGCGATCGCTGCGGTGACGGTTTGCTGGCCGTGAGTCACCTGAGCCGCGCAGAGTTCTGGATGCCCCGGATCGGCATAATAGGAATGCACAAAGTAGGCCCAGAGGGAATCTTGCGGGAGATGCTGCCAGAGAGGACAATCGGGTTGGGTGAGGCTCAGGGTATTCCATCCCATGTGGGGAATGGTCAGATTCGGCTCAGATTGGAAGCGCCGAATTACCCCAGGACAAATCCCTAAGCCCGCTTCTTGCCCCTCTTCACTCGCCTCGAAGAGGATTTGCATCCCTAGACAAATGCCAAAAAAAGGTTTACCACTCGCGGCAATGTCCCGTAAAGGTTGAATCAGATTGCGTTCCTTGAGATGAACCATAGCGGGATCAAAGGCTCCCACTCCCGGCACAATAACACCGTCGGCTTGCCAGAGTCGATCGGGATCTTGGGTGATATCGACTGCAACCCCAAGGTTATCTAAAACTTTGCAGACGGAGTGCAGGTTTCCCATGTCGTAATCAACGATCGCTATACGGATGGGCAAACTGGGACTAGACATAGTAATCAATAGGAAGGGATGCAGAAGAGCTTGAGCTATTCCAGGATTATATTCTACCCCTCAAGGGAGTTGAAGCACCCAATCGTAAATGCGATGGGCCAGGGCTAACTTCGTACAGGGCAGAATATGGCATTGTTGTCCTTGGGCATCAATCAAAATGCCTTGATTGTAAGCACTGCCAAAGCCACTATAGGGCTGATCCACGGGATTGGCCACAATGCCATCTAGTCCCTTCCGCTGCAATTTATCCCAGGCGGGGGTTGCAATGTCTCCCGTTTGGGCTGCAAAGCCGATCATACGCTGATGGGGTTGCTTCAGGGCACTCAGAGTGGCTAATAAATCCGGTACCGGTCTGAGGGGCAAGGGGTTGGGAATATTAACCTTGGGCAATTTTTCGCCACTGTAGGACTGGGGTTGCACATCACCCACCGCTGCCGCCATGAGCAGGATCTCGTGTTGGGGAAAATGGGTTTCTAGGGCCTGTTGCATTTCCGCTGCGGTTTTCACCGCCACAGACTGAATGCCAGGACTAAAGCAGGTGGTTTCCAGCAAACCGCTCTGGATCAGGGTGACCCCCGCAGCCCCTCGGTGGATGGCCGCTTCTGCCAGGGCAATGCCCATGCGCCCCGTGGCGGGATTACTGAGAAAACGCACCGGATCTAAATATTCCCGCGTTGCGCCAGCGGTGACTAAAATGTGCTGCCCCTGGAGATCCCGTTTGCCCTGGGTGTAGAGGAGAGATTCCCCATAACTCAATAAGACTTGGGGATCCGCCATGCGGCCAATGCCAACCCGATCGCAGGCGAGGAGACCACTGTCTGGAGCGATGCCGTGATAACGATCGTTTTGGCAAATGTTCTGCCAGTTCCGCTGCACCGTCTGCTGGAGCCACATATCGGTATTCATGGCTGGAGCTAACACCACAGGGCAGGTGGAAGCCAGAATCGTATTGGTGAGCAAATTATCCGCTAAACCGTAGGTCAGTTTAGCCAAGGTATTCGCTGTGAGAGGAGCCAAGAGGATGACCTCCGCCCAAGCCCCGAGGGCAATATGCAGGGGATGCTGGGGTTGCGTTTCCGTAGGGGATAGGGGAGCAGGATGCCAAAAGTCTGCATCACCATAGGTCGGATGACGACAAAGTGTCCCCAGGGTTAGGGGGGTAATAAACCGTTCTGCCTGCTCTGTGAGAATGGCCCGAACTTGAGCACCATTTTTGGCCAGAGTTGAGGCAACTTCTGCCAGTTTATAGGCTGCAATGCCTCCCCCGATGCCCAGTAAAATTTGCCGATCGCGCCAAGGAGAGTCAGGAAAACCAGAGCCGACCATTAAGCCTCATCAAATGCTTCAAAGTCTAATAAATATAAATAATCTTCTGCCAAACTGGGACGCTGCAGGGCGATCGCTCTTAAGAGATGCCAATCCTGAAGGGCTTCAAAGGGGGACGCATAGCTATCATTTTCTAATCGCGTTGCTAACTCCGCCACCGTATCGGGAGTCATATCAGCGATCGTTTCCTGGGCAATGCACGGAGCAGATTGGGAGGATGAGGATTCCATGGCGATCGTTGGTATAGGGCGGAACGAACGGGAAACCCTTAACTATGGATAGACCGAATGGACGATCAGCATAATTAATCCTTATTCCTAAAATAGGAATAAGTGTGCTTCCTTTATCTACTCTAACACTGTAGGGGCGGTCATGCCCTTCAGCCGTCTGGAAGGGCAAGGGGGTTTTGGCGCTGTTAGGCTTCCGGGCTTGGATACCTGAGCGATCGCCCCCATCTTCGATTAGAGTATTAAGGCTAGACTTCAATAGCTTTGATTCACTCTGATTCACAAATGGGCAAACAACGCGGACTTCTTGCTTTTATCCTAGTACTGATCATTGGGGCAACCTATGTCCTGAACACCTTACCCCTGAAGTTAGGTCTAGATTTACGGGGGGGGGCCCAATTAACCCTATTGGTGAAAACCACCCCAGAGGTACCACGTATTGGTGAGCGGGAATTAGAAGCAGTTATTGAAGTGATTACCAATCGGGTTAATGCTTTTGGCGTATCCGAATCCGTTGTGCAGTCTGCTGGTGCAGATCAGATTTTGGTGCAACTGCCAGGGGTTAGCGATACGGAGCAGGCAGAACGGGTCTTGCAGGGGGCAGCGGTTTTAGAGTTTCGAGAACAACTTGCAGGAACCGAAGCTCAGTTAGATGTGGAACGACGCATCCAGGCGGAATTACTGTTCCAACGGGATGCACTGGGAGACAGTGAAGATCAAAATGCTCTTGATGAAAATGTGGCAGCCCTAGAGCGGAGCACCGAAGCGATCGCTCAGTTATTTGCTCCTGCGACCTTGACCGGGAAAAATCTACAGGATGCCGGAGCCCAGCCCACGGGCCCCGATACCTGGGAAATTTATATTCGCTTTGATGGAGAAGGGGCCGATCGCTTTGCGGAATTAACCAAAAATTTAGCGGGCACTGGGCGAAGCATTGGTATTTTTCTGGACAATGAACTGATTAGCTCGCCGGTAGTTGGGGCTCAGTTTGCTCAAGCTGGAATCGTGGGGGGATCTGCCTCTATTACGGGGAACTTTACGGCCCAAGGAGCCAATGATCTGGCTATTCAACTGCGGGGGGGATCCCTACCGGTGCCTGTGGAAGTTGTAGAAAACCGTACTGTTGGGGCGACCTTAGGGCAGGACAGCATTCGCCAAAGTATTTATGCCGGGATTGGGGGATTGCTGTTGGTCTTGGTTTTTATGGTGGCGTACTATCGCTTACCCGGAGCGATCGCCGACCTCTCCCTTCTGGTTTATGCACTCCTGACCTTAGCGGTGTTTAGTTTATTTGAAGTCACCTTAACCTTGCCGGGCATTGCAGGATTTATTCTCAGTATTGGTATGGCGGTGGATGCCAATGTTTTGATTTTTGAGCGGACTCGGGAAGAGTTGTTGGCGGGTAAATCCCTTTACCGATCGGTGGAATCTGGCTTTTATCGAGCCTTTAGCAGTATTTTGGATGGTAACGTCACCACCCTCATTGCCTGTGCGGGGCTATTCTGGTTTGGCAGTGGTTTTGTCAAAGGTTTTGCCCTCACCTTAGCGATCGGCGTTGTGGTCAGTATGTTTACGGCGATTACCTGTAGTCGGACGTTGCTGTTCACGGCGATCACTTTGCCCGCCTTCCGCAAACTGGAATTGTTTCTCAGTGCTGCCCAGTTAAGCAAACGAGTTGAACGGGTTTCCAGCTAAAATCATGCGTCCACGCAAGCGATTCGGTCAACATTGGCTACGCAGTGAACCGGTGATTGCCACCATTATCCAGGGGGCAAATCTGCAGCCGACGGATCGGGTTTTAGAAATTGGCCCCGGTCAAGGCGTTTTAACCCGATCGCTGCTACCTTTGGTGGAGCAACTGATTGCGGTGGAAATCGATCGAGATTTGTGTAAAAGCCTCTGCCATCGCTGGTCTAAGGATCCCAAATTTATCTTATTGCAAGGGGACTTCCTGGCCCTTTATGCCGAGGGGTTAGAAGGGAGCGGTGCCCTCTGGCAAGTAGGGGGCATGACTTGCAATAAAGTTGTGGCCAATATTCCCTACAACATTACGGGGCCCATTTTAGAAGCCCTCTTAGGTACGATCGCAAAGCCTCGGATCCCCGCCTTGGAGAGATTAGTCCTGCTAGTGCAACAGGAAGTGGCCCAGCGGCTCTGCGCTCAACCCGGCACCAAGGCCTGTGGTGCCCTCACCCAGCGGGTGCGCTACCTTGCCGATTGTGAAATCCTTTGCTCCGTACCTCGCCATGCCTTTTCCCCTCCCCCCCAAGTGGAATCGAGCGTCATTTGTTTGACTCCCCGATCGTTTCCAGCAGTGGCACATCAGCCTCAGCACCTACAGCAGCTAATCAAGCTTGGTTTCAGCGCAAAACGAAAAATGCTCCGCAATAATTTAAAGTCTCAGATCGACAGCGATCGACTTCTGGCGTTGTTTGAACGGATTGGTCTGGAACCCACAGTGCGGGCAGAGGACTTGAGCTTAGAGCAATGGATTCGCTTTAGTAATGAATGGAATTGCTCTCCCTAAACGGTTTGGCAAAAAGGTTTGGGAGTCTCGGTTTATGGGGATCAGCAGCTTACGGGGATCATCGGCTTACTGGGGTAAACGATCGTTGACCTCGTTCAGTAACTGCCGGAGGGCTTCCCCAATCGATTCATGGCTATAGACATCCTCCGGATCCGGTGTTTGGCCGGGACGCTGAAAATGGGGACGTTCCTGATTGATCTGTCCCCACTTCACATCCACTTGACGCACCAGTTCATACAGTAAGTGGGGATGGTTTAAGATTTCACTCAGTTGTTCCCGCAGAGCCCCCAAGGGCTGGGCGATATGGCTGTTTAAGCGGGCTTCATCATCAATCCAGTTGTATAAAATGAGCCGGAGACAGTCTTCGGGATCCGCCAGGTAGTGATCGATAAACACTTCAATTTCATGCTTGGCCTGATCTAGGGGTGGAATTGGAGATTCCCCCTTGAGAAAATCCCCCGCTTCTCGGCCAATTACCTCTGCTAAGGAAAATTCCCGATCGCTCCGGATAGACTGCTCTACAGTGGCCCAGTCCGCTTCTACAGGGGATTCCTCTGAGGATCGATCGTCCGTATTTTCGTTAGACATTTCAGACACTCCGTTAGCGGGTTAACTGGTCAATTTCTACCAACTTAAGGCGGAAGAGGGTGGATCTCCGCGCTGTCCTCTTCCATTAAAATTTTTCGCTTTCAGTGGAAAGCCATAAAATATCCTGAATCTTGAATGAAGCGTCTTGAATTAAGCCCAGCCTCTCCAGCGGTAGACCCAGATTCCAATTTGTTCCTTCAGCCCTATAGAGGTTTTATAGAGGTGATCGGCGGAAGGCAAAAGGTTGAGGAGGAGTTGTTGGAGACTAAAGTTTTGATCCCCCAGAGAGCCGATCGTTCTGAAGTCGGTGGGGGCAGGAATGGCATCGATCCCGAGTTTGGTAAAAATGGCGAGGGAGCGGGGCATGTGAAAGGCAGAGGTAACTAATAAAATTCGCTTTAAGTTATTTTGATTTAATAGTTTTTGGCTATTCATTGCATTTTGGTAGGTATTGAGAGAATCCGGTTCTAGAATGAGGTCTGCGTCGGTAATACCAAACAGGTGTAGGAGCATTTGCATATCTTCCGCCTCAGAAGCGATCGGAATCTTGGATTCTGCCCACTGAATCCGGCCCCCAGAGAGTAAAATTTTGGGCGCTTTCCCCAGCCGGTAAAGCCGCACCGCTTGAATGAGACGATCGCCTGCATCCCCCACTTCCGGATAGAGACGGGGCGGTGCGACCCCTTGGGTTGCCCCCCCTAAAACAACGATCGCATCGGCATTGGGTAAGGTTTCGATCGCGCTATAGTCCTCAAATTGTCGCTCTAGGGATCCAAGGATGAGGGTACTGCTGAAGGGGGTACTACTCAGCCAGAGCAAGACGATCGCGGCAATTAGACAGCCTTTAATGAAGCGATAGGGCGTTTTACGGGACTTGGGGCGCAGACAGATTAAAGCCACTAGGATGCACAGGCAGGACAAGCCTAGGGGATACACAAAAAGCGGCAGAAGCTTAGACAAGAATAAAAACATCGACAATCAACCGGGGATGACCCCTTAACGAACAGGACGGGCTAACAACCGGGCCGCCAAAACCCCGCCCAAAAAGCCAAAGAGGTGAGCTTCCCAGGAAATCCCCCGTTGTTGCCAGGGCAAAATGCCCCAGACCAAACCGCCATAGAGGCAAAAAATCATAATCGAAAACAGGATAGAGCTAGCACTGCGCTCAAAGTATCCCCGCAGTAGCAAAAACCCTAAATAGCCAAAAACTAAACCACTGGCCCCAATGTGAACCGTACCGGTGCCGCCAATGAGCCAGACCCCCAAGCCCCCAACCACCACACTAATGATGCTGACCCACCAGAAATCTTCGGTGCGTCGCAGCATGACCAACCAGCCCAGGGTGACCAAAGGAACTGTATTGGCAATTAAATGACGAAAACCACCATGCAAAAAAGGAGCCAGCGGAATGCCCAGTAAGCCACTCAAGCGGCGGGGGTGAATCCCCAATTGATTTAAATGATTGCGGAGGAAAACGACATCAATGATTTCCAATCCCCACATGATGCCAACGATCGTGACGAGGATCATAGCCTGGGTCTGAAATTCTTCAACAGCGGAATTCCTAGAAACGGGATCTCGCATAACTTAAGTTCCAAAGCAATGGTGGAAATGGACACGATCGCTATTGTAGTCTCGATTCCGGGATTCCACCCATCCAGATTCAGGACTGAACTACTTTGGGCGGTAGAGGGTGCTCTCCCGTTCAATTGGTCGCCCGCCGCAATCTTCCCTAAAACGTCAGGGGAAAGCCTTATTTACCAATACAAAATCGACTAAAAATGCGATCGAGCATTGATTCCGTTAAATTTTCTCCCGTTACTTCCCCTAAGCTTTGGATGGCATCCCGCAGGTCAATGCTCCAGAAATCTAGGGGTAAATTCTCAGCGATCGTTTCCTCTAATTGGTCTAGGGCTTGGCAGGCTTTGGTTAAACAACTGGCTTGGCGTTGGTTAATGGCAAAATCTAGATTTGCCGCAGCTAATTGTCCTTGATAGGCGGCTTTAACGATCGCGGCTTCGAGGGCTTCAATGCCTTGGTGTTGAGCCGCGATCGTTTGGATACTGGGCACCTCTTGGAGGGCAGGGGGTAACTCTTGGGAGCGGTTTACGCTGGGGGTGGGCAATAAATCCGTCTTGTTCCACACCAAAATCAAGGGACGATCGCCCAAATTCGGGAGGTCTTGATAAATTTGGGCATCCTCCGCTGTCCACCCCACCCCCGCATCCAGGGTAAATAAAATTAAATCTGCCGCTGCGGCCGCCTGACGAGAGCGATCGATCCCCATCTGCTCTACGAGATCCTCACTATGGCGAATCCCTGCCGTATCCAGCACCTGGATTGGAATGCCCTGCACCACTAACTGAGATTCCACCACATCCCGCGTCGTTCCTGGCAGCGGAGTCACGATCGCTCGATCGCTTTGGCTCCAGGCATTGAGGAGACTAGACTTCCCCACATTCGGACGGCCCACGATCGCCACCTTAAGACCCAGTCGCAACAGTTCCCCCCGATCGCGGGTGGCCAGAATCCGTCGTAAATCCGTCCCCAGTTCCTTTAGATTTGCCTGCAAAGCGACTAAATCCAGGGGCGGTAAATCCTCTTCAAAGTCAATCCGGGCCTCAATTTCCGCTAAGAGATCTAAACAACGTTCCCGGCTTTGGCGCAGCGGCGCAGCCAGTTTACCCCGCACCCCCGCCAGGGCCGTCTGAGCGGCCTGGGGCGATTGCGCCCCCACCAAATCGGCAATACTTTCTGCCTGGGTGAGGTCAATACGTCCATTCAAAAAGGCTCTCAGGGTAAACTCCCCCGGTTGGGCCAGATCAGCCCCCTGTTCCAGACAAAGTTGTAACACCCGCTGCACCACCATTAACCCGCCATGACAATGAAATTCCACCACATCCTCACGGGTATAGGAACGGGGCGCTTTCATCACCAATAGCAGCGCCTCATCCACAACTTCCTGACGGTGAGGATCTTGAATGGATCCATAGAAAATACGATGGCTTTCCCAGGTTGCCTTTGGGGCATGAAATAAGGCTTGAGCAATGGGGATAGCCCGCACACCGGAGAGCCGCACAATACCCACACTCCCCTGTTGGGGAACGATCGCTGTGGCAATGGCCGCGATCGTTTTCCCCCCCGTTGCTCGATCCACTACTGATTGTTCTAAGGTGTCCATGATGGTGGCTATCAACTTCAGGGAATTTTAGGCAACTACTTCAGGCAACTACTTCAGGTAACTTCAGACAGGAAATAAGCTGGCATAGTCTAGCCCCGCACGTCTCTCCCAGCCCAGTCTAGCTCAGCCCTAATTCCCTCGGAGGGGGCAAACGGTAGATCTCGCTCAAATTGTTTATGCTGTTAGGTGATTTTTCTAATGCATATTCTTGTCAGTTTGTATAGTGTCTCACTCCTAGCTGTTTCGCATGAGATATGCCATTCTACAGGGAACCTTGATGAATTATGGCGGGATCTGCCCGCCACAATTCCTATGCTTGCGTGGGTACTACCGCAAAATTTCTAATTTTTCGAGGTGCCTACAGAAACTTTTACCCTCTGCACTGTGATCAGGTTGAGTGAGGACTAATGCAGTTAAACCATTGGCGGCAGCGCCTACGCCTAGGAAAACGTCTGATACCAGGCTTCATTTCTGCATTTATTTTTGGCTTACTATTTCTAGGGTCTGCCTTAAAACCGATTGAACATCTTGCCTATCGGTTCCTATTTTTGCTGCGGGGCGAACAGGAATGGGATTCCCGTATTGTGCTCATTGCGATCGATGATCCCAGTTTACAAGTCCTGGGGCGATTTCCTTGGCCACGGGAATTTTATTCCCAATTATTGCAAACGCTAATGGCAGGAAGGCCCAATGTTGTTGCTTTTAGTTTGCTGTGGTCTGAACCGGGAGCCGATGATCCTGAACTGGTTGAGATGTTAGAGAAGCATGGGCAGATTATTGTAGCAACGGCTTGGGATGCCCAGGGAAATCCGATCACACCCGTTCTCAGCCTCCAACAAGCGGCCTTGGGGGTTGGCCATGTCATGAAGGCGGTGGATGAAGATGGCACTGTGCGATCCCTCTCCCCCTGGTTAGGTGAAACCCCCGCTTTAGGCTTAGCGGCTACCGGTGTCTATCGCCAAACTCCACCCCAATCCATCCTGCCCCCCAGTTCAAATCCAGTCTGGATTAACTGGCCAGGGTCTTCTGAGACTCTCACTCAATATTCCTTTGCCGATGTTTTGGCGGGCAATATTCCGGCAACGGCCTTTAAGGACAAAATTGTGTTGGTGGGAGCCACTGCGATCGGTCTGGATCCCTTACTCATGCCCTACCGGCGTTCCGCTTCAGACTCCGGCGTGTATCTTCATGCGGCGATGATTCATAACCTTCTCCAGCAAAACTTTTTGAAACCCTGGGGATGGCAAGCGGTGCCGATGCTGATTGCCTGTGCGCCGCTCTTACATTGGTTTTTACTTCAACAATCGGTTCGATCGCAATTTAGAACCATCATTTTAATGGCAGGGGGGTGGGTTATCCTCGGCATTGGTTGTTTTAAGCTGGGCATCTGGATTCCCCTCGTCATGCCGATCGCCATCATTCTGGGCACCAGTGTCTTAACCCTGTCCGCAGAACGATTACGGGAAAATTATTTGCTCAAGGCTGAAATCGCCCAGAGACACAAGATTGAAACGGAGCTTCGTTATAACCTTTGCCATGATGATTTAACGGGACTACTCAATCGACGGG